>JBKJTB010000045.1:0-42506 GCA_046594305.1 Devosia sp.
GCTTCGGGCTGATCGACTACCGCGCGCAGCGGCGCATGGCCGAAGAGGCGCTGGCGCGTGCCGGGGCTGACGACATCCACCCATTGGCGCTGGTGAAAGAGCTGTCGCTCTCGCGCCGGCAGATGGTGGAGATTGCCAAGGCGCTGGCGCGCAAGCCGCGCATCCTGATCCTCGACGAAGCCACCTCCGCGCTCACCGCGGCCGACGTGGGCAAGGTCTACACCGTGCTCAAGCGCTTGCGCGCCGACGGCCTGGCCCTGCTCTACATCTCGCACCGCATGCACGAGATCGCCGAGCTGGCCGACGATTGCACGGTGTTCCGCAACGGCCGCAACGTCGCGACCTACGAAGCCGGCACCAAGTCCGACGAAGAGGTCGTCGAGCTGATGATCGGCCGCGAATACCACAACGTGTTTCCGCCCAAGCCGACTCCGGTTTCCCAAGGCGTATCGCCGGTGCTTGAGCTTCGCAATCTGAGCTGGGCGCCGCGGCTCAACGGCGTGTCGCTGACGGTTCGCCCCGGCGAAGTCGTCGGGCTCGGTGGTCTCGACGGCCAGGGGCAGCGCGAATTGCTGCTGGCGCTGTTCGGCGTGCTGCGCGGCACGTCGGGCGACATCCTCGTCGATGGGAAGCCGGTGTCGCTCAATTCGCCGCGTCAGGCCAAGGCCGATGCGATCGGTATGGCGCTGATCCCCGAGGATCGCAAGACCGAGGGCCTGATGCTGCCCATGGCGGTGCGCGACAATCTCAGCTTCGCCGCGATGTCGCTGTTTTCGCGCGGCGGCATCATCGACCGTGCTGCCGAGACGCGCGCCATCGATGCGATGATCAAGCTGCTCGCGATCAAGACCGACGGCATCGCGGTGCCCGCGGGCTCGCTGTCGGGCGGCAATCAGCAGAAGGTGGTGATCGCCAAATGGCTGATGCGGAAGCCGCGCATCATCCTGCTCAACGATCCGACGCGCGGCATCGATGTGGGCACCAAGCAGGAGTTGTACGTGCTGCTGCGCAAGCTCGCCGACGAGGGCGCGGCGATCATCCTTTACTCGACCGATTACGACGAACTCATCGGCTGCTGCGACAGGGTGCTGGTGATGTATGACGGCGCGGTGCAGCGGACGCTCGCCGGCGCCGATCTCACCGAGCATGCACTGATATCAAGCGCGCTCAATCTCGCGACCGACGGGGGGACGGGGCACGCCCCGGCGACAGCATGAAGGACTTCCGCTTCTGGTTCGCCGAACAGCGCGGCACGCTGCTGGCGCTCGCGATCTTCATCCTGATGTTCGCGATCTATCTCAGCAACCACCCGGCCATCGCCAATAATGGCTACACCGTGCAGTCGGTCGGCAATGTGGTCCAGACCGCCGCCAACAAGGGCGTGCTGCTGGCGCTGGTCGCCATGGCGCAGACTTTTGTGGTGCTCACTGCGGGCATCGATCTGTCGGTCGGCGCGGTCTTCATCCTCTGCAATTGCCTTGCCTCCTACATCGTCGCCGGCTCGCCGGTGATGGCGTCGCTTGGCGTGGTAGGCGTGCTTGGGGCCGGTGCGGTCTGTGGCGCGATCAATGCGCTCATCGTGATCTTTGGCCGCCTGCAGCCGATCGTTGCTACCATCGCCTCGGGCGCGGTGTTCTTCGGCATCGCGCTGTGGCTCCGGCCCTTCCCCGGCTCCAATCCCGAATTCGCAGCGTGGCTCGCGAGCGCGCTGACCGGCAAGCTGTTCAACCTCATCCCGACGAGCCTTGTCCTCCTCGCCGGCATCGTCATCGTCGTCTGGATCCCGTTCCGCCGCTCGGTGATCGGCCGCGCCGTCTACGCCTCGGGCTCGTCGGAGGTCGCGGCCTACATGTCCGGCATGCCGATCAAGCGCGCGAAATTCACCGCCTATGTGCTGAGTGGCGTGTTCGCCTCGCTGGCCGGGCTGTTCCTCACCTTCTTTACCTATTCGGGCGAGGCGAGCGCGGCCAACGGCAACACCTACACGCTCTACTCGATCGCGGCGGTCGTACTGGGAGGCGTGTCGCTGTTCGGCGGACGCGGCAGCGCCATCGGCGCCATCTTCGGTGCCCTCGCCTTCCGCGCCATCGGCGATCTGCTGTTCGTCTTCGAATTCGACCCGCTCTGGCAGCCGCTGTTCCAGGGTGTCGTGCTCCTCCTCGCTGTCTCCATCGGTTCGGCGCGCCTGTTCCAGGTGCGCAACCGTCTCGAACTCTTCGGCTGAGACCCCATGACCGACCAGACCACCACCGCTCCCCGCCTGCCGCTCAGCCGCCGCATCAATTTGCCGGTCGTCACCGCGTTCGGCTGCATCGTGCTGCTGCTCGCCTTGGGCAGCCTCTATTCGCCGAACTTCCTGTCGCCCGAATATCTGCTGCTGCAGCTCAAGGTCGGCGCGTTCCTTGGCATCGTCGCCACCGGCATGATGCTGGTGATTTTGCTCGGCCAAATCGACCTGTCGGTCCCCTGGACCATCACGCTCGGCGCGATGATGGCGTCGGCCGCCACGGCCTATGGCGGCATGGGCGAGATTTTCTCGATCCCGTTCGGCGTGCTCTGCGGCGTCCTGATCGGACTCTTCAACGGTTTTGCGGTGGCCTACCTCCGCATCCCATCGATGATCATCACGCTCGCCGTCAACTCGGTCGCGCAAGGCCTGATGGTCGCCTACACCGGCGGCTTCGCGCCGCAGGATTCCGCCTCTCCGGCGATGAAGTTCCTCGCCGCACAAGCGACCTTCGGCGTGCCGCATGCGGTGGTCGTCTGGGCCATCGTCGGCGCGCTCGCGGTGTTCCTGCTGTCGCGCACCACCTTCGGTCGCGCCGTCTATGGCATCGGCAACAAGGAGGCCGCGGCCTATCTCAGCGGCGTGCCGACGCAACGTGTCGTGATGGTCGCCTTCGCGCTCTGCGGCGGCCTCGCGGCCTTCGGCGGCGTGCTGCTGGCGGGCTATTCCGGCAAGGCGGCGCAGTCGATGGGCGACGCGTACCTGCTGCCGGCGATCGCGGCGGTGGTCCTCGGCGGCACCTCGATCCTCGGTGGCCGCGGTTCCTACCTCGGTACGGTGGCGGGGGCGATCCTCATCACCATCCTCGCCTCGATCCTCAGCGTCATGCAGATCGCCGAGTTCGGCCGCCAGATCATCTACGGCGCGATTATCGTGGGCATGCTGCTGCTGTATGGGCGCGACAAGGGCATGCGCTGAGGGAACCGTTGCCCATCCACAAAGTCCATTCCCAGCGAAAGCTGGGACCCAGCTCGCAACCTGCTCAAGCTGATGAATGGACCCCAGCTTTCGCTGGGGAGGCCGGTGGCTGATCCTAGCCCGGTTGCTCCAGGCGTGCCTTACGCCGGGAACAGCGTATCGCCGCCGTCGACGCCCAGCACCTGGCCCGTGATGAACTTGGCCTCGGGTCCGGCGAGGAACGCGATCGCGTCGGCGATCTCGTCGGGCTCGCCGTAGCGCACGAGGCTGCGCTGCGTCGAATCCATCCGTACCGGGTCGGTGACGCGCGTTGCCGAGAACCGTGCGCTCTTCGAGGGTCCCGGGCTCACCGCATTGACGCGCACGCCCTTGCCGCGAAGATCGAGGGCGAGACAACGCGTGTAGTGGACGATCGCCGCCTTGAGGACGGCGTAGACGACACCATTGGTGACGGTGACGTGCGCCGCCGACGACGCAAGATTGATCACCGAACCGGTACCGCGCTCGATCATGCCCGGCACAAACGCCTGGCACATCAGCATCGTGCCGATGAGATTGTTGTTGGTCAGCGCCACCATATCTTCGTAGGGGATGCCCAGCGCATCGTTGGGCACGGGCTTGCCGCCCGACGCGCCGATGTCGCCGCCGGCGCAATTGACGAGAATATCGACCGGGCCAAGGTCGGCCTCGATCTTGCGCCGCATTTCCGCAACGGCGTTCTGGTCGCCGATATTGCCGGTCACCGCGGTCGAGCGCACGCCGAGCGCCTCGATCTTCTTCTGCATCTCGCCCAGATTGGCGGACTCGCCATACTTGGCGGTCGCGTCCCAGCTCAGATCGTGAATTGCGACGTCGGCGCCACGCTGCGCCAGCCGGTACGCCATGACACTGCCGAGCCCGCGTCCCGAGCCGCTGACGAAGGCGGTCTTGCCCTTCAGAGTCTGATCCATCCGCTTCCCCTCACAAAATGCCCAGCGCCCGCAGGTTCGCGGCCGAACGCCGGATCATGTCAAGTTCGTAGGCTTCGAGCCTGTCGTCCTCGCCCTTTTCCCACGGCGTGCGATAGTCCGCATCTGCCGCCAACGGATTGATTTTCGTCGCCGCGATGCAGCGTGCCACCGCCGCATCGTCCCGCGATGGATAGCCCTGCCACCAGGCCTCGGTGTTGAGCCGCACATGCCGCGCCTCGAGTGCCGCGAGTTCCATGCACGCCGTCACCTCCGCGAGATGCTCGCGCAGGATCGCGAGTATCTCCGCGAACGGCACGGCGCCGTCGCCGAGCGCGCTGCGGACGAGGCGGAACCCCTCCGGCGTAGGCTGCACGTTGTAGTCCTTGAGGTGGATGTGCCGCACATGCTTCGCGATGGTGCGTGTGAAGTCGAGCGGTGCTTCGGCCACCGGGAACGAATTGCCCGTGTCGTAGACGATGCCGACCGCCGGCCCGAACTCCTCGCACAGCGCCACCAGTTCGCGGCTGGTGAAATCCTGATGGTTCTCGATGCCGATGATCTTGCCGGCCGCCTCTGCCAGTGGCGCAAACCGCCCGAGTTTCTCGCGCACGCTCGCCACCCGTTGCAGCCACGGTGGATCGGAAATCGCGCGGTCGCCGCAGAGCACGCTGGTCAACGCCACGCGGATCAGCGGCGCACCGAGCACGCCGGCAATCTCGAGCAGCCGCTCCATCCGCGCCTGCTCAAGCCCCGAACTGACGATGGGCACCATGCCGAGCGTCTCGAGTTCTTCGCGCAGGGCCGAGAGCTCCGCCGCATTCATCGGCAGCAGCCAGCCGTCCCACAGCTCGATCGCTTTCGCGCCGAATTCGGTGGCGAGCGCGATGTAGCCGCGCAATCCCACCGGCCGTGGATTGGCCCGTGGCGTGCCACGGGCCTGGAGGCCCAGGTGATAGGTCAGCCCGTACGGATTGAGCCCGGTGAGTAGCTTCACTTCGTCAGCTTCCAGCTCCGCACTTCGAACGGCATGAGATCGGCCGTTGCGTCGCGCGTTTGCGGCTCCTCCATGATGGTCACCGCCTCGGCCGACCAGCCCTCGGCTGTCACCGCGAAATCGCCGCGCCGCCCCGCCGGCTCGTAAACGCGGAACACCAACCCGGTGCCATCCTCGGCCGGTTTCAGCCCCGACATCGCGGCCGGAATGCCAGCAACCGTCAGCGGCGTCAGCGCGCCCCGCGCCAGACCCGAAACCTCAAGCGTCAGCAACGGTTGATTAAGATCCTCGGCCTCTTCGCGCACCCCGCCCTCGTGCCAGTCGCCGGCATGCGGGTAGATCGCATAGGCAAAGTTTTGGACGCCCTCGTCGGCCAGCGGATCGGGATAGATCGGCGAGCGCACCAGCGACATGCCGAGCACGTTGGCTTTCACATTGTGCCCATACTTGGCGGTGTTGAGCAGCGCCACGCCGAAGCCCGGTTCGCTCAAATCGATGAAGCGATGCGCCGCCGCCTCGTACATCGCCTGGTCCCAGCTGGTGTTCTGATGCGTCGGGCGGCGCACCACGCCATTGGCGCACTCGAACGTCGCCCGCTCGTTGCGCGCCGCCACCGGCGTCAGCGTGCGGAGGAAGACGCGCCGGTCGTGCCAGTCGAGGGAGGTCTCGATATCGAGCCGCGGGCTGTTGGCCAGCAGCACATAGGTCTGCGTGATGGTCGAGGCGCGGAATTTGCGCACGATCTTGACCGCCGCACGATGCGGGCCGTTGTCGACGATTTCGATCGAGTCGATGCCGGTCAGCGCTTCGCCCTTCTCGGCGTAGTCGTCCTCGAGATCCCACGCGTCCCAGTTGCGGGGCTTGTCGACGGGATAGGCCCAGAGCTGATTGCCGGGGCCAGCAAGCGCCTCGCGGCCCGTCGGCTTGTGGATGATACTGCCGATCGTGCCGTCGTCGTTGATCGCGACACTTAGAATATCGTTCTCGAGGTGAGCCTTGCTCACCGTGAGCCCGGATTTTGCCGGCAGATAGCGCGCCATAACTGCGACGCTCAATGGCGGCACGGTTTCTGCCGACGCACCGATGCGGCGCACCGAGAGCGACGGATTGACGACGAGCAGCCCGTCGCCAGTGCCCTTGGGCAACCGCCCCACGATCGCATCGAGCGCCGCCGATTGCGCGGCCTTGCCGGCATCGATGACGGCCCCGAGTTCGGACTCGGCGTCCTGATACACCTCGCGGATCGACGATCCTGGCAAAATGTCGTGGAACTCGTTCTTCAGCACCACGCGCCACTGCGGTTCGAGCGAGGCGGGAGCCGCCGCGCCGAGCAGATGTGCAAGCGACGCCGCCGTCTCCGCCGTGATCAGCGCCCGCTCCGCCTGCCGGTGCAGGCGCTTGACGCCCGACTGCGTGGTCAGCGTGGCGCGATGCAGCTCGAGATAGATCTCACCCGACCACACCGGCAGCTTCACATCTTTGCTGGTTTGATGCGCGTCGGCAAAATAGTCGGCGACGTGGCCCCAGCGGGCCTTGGGCAGCACCGGAAAGTCGCGCAGCTGCACTTCGCGCTCGACCATTTCGGGCGTCGTGCCCCCGCCGCCGTCGCCATAGCCGATGGCGAACAGCGAGGTGCCGTGGAGAGCCTTCGATTTGAAATTGCGCCAGGTTTTCAAATAGGCGTCCGGCTGCAGTTCGCCATTGTAGCCGCCACGGGGGTTCTCGAAGGTGTGCGCGAGGACGCGCGAGCCATCGAGCCCTTCCCACCAGAACAGATCGACTGGAATGCGGTTCGTCTCCGACCAGTTGACCTTGATGGTGAAGAAGCTGTCGATGCCGCCCTGCTTCAAAAGCTGCGGCATGGCGCCCGAAAAGCCAAAGCAGTCGGGCAGCCAGCACACCGTGTGGCGCTTGCCGAAATGCTTTTCGAAGTAGCGCTGGCCGTAGAGAATCTGGCGCGTCAGCGATTCGCCCGTCGGCATATTGGTGTCGGGTTCGACCCACATGCCGCCGATGACTTCCCATTGCCCGGCCGTGACGCGCGCCTTGATCTGCTGCAGCAGCGCCGGATCGTCCTCTTCCATCTGCGCGTAATAGTGCGCGGTCGACTGGTTGAAGCGGTAGTCGTCCGACGCCTCCATCAACCCGACGGCGGTGTGGAAGGTACGGCGCATCTTGCGGCGCGTTTCGGAATAAGGCCAGAGCCAGGCGAGGTCGATGTGGGCGTGGCCGGTCAGCAGCAGTTCGCCCTGCTGCGGGAAGCGCTTCTGCAAATCCTTGAGCGCGCCGACCAGCGCTTCATGCGCGGCGGTGACGCTCGCCCGCTGGCCCTGGTCGAGCGCGGCCGGCTGGTCGGCAAGCTCCGGCAATTCCCAGATGCGCTGCTGCTGCGGCATCGATGCTGTGCGCGCGATGTAGGTCTGCGTGTCCGACGGCCAGTCGAGCGAGCGCTGCGCCGCTTCGGCCGCGTCGAGCAGATGCGGCACCACTTCGTGGCCGATCAGCGCCTCGCAGGTCTCGGCCACCTGCCTGAGCAGCAGATGGAAACGATGCACCGGCAGATCGAGCCATTGCAGCACTGCACGGTTGAGCTTTGGGGCGCGCACCGGCACGCCGAACGGTTCGCGCGCTGTCGACTCGGCGGCAATCGCGATCTGGCGGTGCCGCACCGGGAACTCGCGGTGATAGGGATCGACGCCGAACGACACGCTGTCGCGATTTGGGTAGCTCAGCGTCACCAGACTCTCGCCGCCGAGGTCGAGCACCAGCCGGGTTTCCTCGAGCGGCCAGTGCTCCGGCACCTCAGCGGTCGCGGTGAATTTGTGCACGCCCTTGCGATCCGGCCACGCGCCGCCGATGGCAATCGGCTGTCCATCGAGCGTCCAGCCACCGACTGGCGCCCCCTCGCGCGCGCGCCAGTATTTGAGCTCCTCGAGCCGGACTTTCAGCCGGTCGAGCCGCTGCTGCACCGTCATAGCCATTTCATAGTCCTCCCGGCGGTAAGGTCTTACGCCCACTCGCCCTTGCGCATGACCGGCGTGATGCTGCCGTCCTGCCCGATGCCGTCGATGTCGATTTCGCCCGAGCCGATCATCCAGTCGATGTGGATCACCGATGTGTTGCCGCCGCGCCGGGCGACTTCCTCCGGGGTGATCGTCTCGCCGCCCACGAAGCAATCCGAATAGCACTGGCCGAGCGCTATGTGGCTCGCGGCGTTTTCGTCGAACAGCGTGTTGTAGAACAATATTCCGCTCTGGCTGATGGGCGAGGAGTGCGGCACCAGCGCCACTTCGCCGATACGGCGCCCGCCCTCGTCCGAATCCATCGCCTTCTCGAGCACATCGCGGCCGCGTGTCGCCTTGACCTCGGTGATCTTGCCGCCCTCGAACTTCATCGCAATGTCGGTGATCAGCGTGCCGTTGTAGCTCAGTGGCTTGGTCGCCGACACGATGCCATCGACACGCAGCCGGTGCGGCGTCGTGAACACTTCTTCGGTCGGGATGTTGGGGTTGCACTGGATGCCGTTGCGCGCCACGCCGCCGCCGCCCTTCCAGGCGTGGCCATCGGCGAGGCCCAGCGTCAGGTCGGTGCCCGGCCCCGTATACTTGAGCGCGGCAAAATTGTGCTGGGTCAGCCATTCGCGGCGCTGGTAGAGCGCCTTGTTGTGGGCGTCCCAGGCGGCCACCGGATCGGGTGTCGACACGCGCGTCGCCGCAAAGATCGCGTCGGCGAGTTTTGCGATCGCGACGTCCTCTTCGTCATCGGGGAACACCACTTTGGCCCACGACGCGCCGGGGTAGGGCACGATCGACCAGTTGATCTCGTGGCCGACGATCTTGCTCAGCGCCGGACGGTAGGCCTTTGAGTTGGCGCGGTTGGCGCGTCCGACTTTTTCGGGGTCCTGGGAACCCAGCAGCATCGGGTTGTCGCCCGAGATGGCGAGCCGCGCCGTGTTCTCGTCGAACGCTTTCGCAACGCCCTCGTAGAGCCAGCCCGGCGCGCTATCGAAGCTCGCATCGTTGCCATAGCGATAACGCGCCAGCGTCATCTCCTCGTCCGAGAAGATCGTCGTCACCAGCCCGGCGCCGGCCTTATAGGCATGCTCGGCGATCTTGCGTGCCAGGGGTAGCGCACTGGTGGGCGAGGTCAGGAACAAATCCTGGCCCTCGCGCAGGCCGAGCCCGACCTTGATGGCGAGTTCGGCGAGTTTGTCGAGCTTCTGAGGATCGATCGGCGAGGTGGTCATCGGCAGGCACTTCCGGGTCGAATTTCTTGGACCCGGAAGGCCTAGCCGCTTGTTCCGCCGCTGAAAAGCCCCGGCGGAACGAGCCGTCGAATTCTAGACGTCGTAGACGACGCTGAACGTCAGGGCGGAGCTGTTGCCGAAGTTGGCCTGGGTGAGCCCACTCCCCGAGCCGTTGCTCGATTGATAGAGCGACAGGCGGCTGAGATTGGCGGGGAGGGTCGCGAGGACTGCCCCGCTTACCGTCGACATGCCCGAGGCAAAGCCGATCGGCGCGCTCTGCGGGATCCCGTCATTGGCCGAGGTGAAGGGCAGTCCGGCGATGGTCGCGGCCCCGGTGGACGAGCCCTTCGCCGACAGGGTCAGCGAGCCGGTCGCAAAGACGGTTCGGCCGATCTTGGTGTAGCGGCCGGCGGGCGTCGTCGCATAGGTCATGCCGACCGCGGCGCCACCGAAATTTAGCGCCGGAGCCCACACGCCCTCCTCGTAGTCGTCGAGCGTGTTGGCATCGGTCGACGGGTTCTGCGTCGCTGGGAAGGCTAGTTGGCCGATCGGCAGCGTCACGCGCCCGGTGCCCTGGTCAACGGTTAGTGCGGGGTACCAGGTCGAGCCATCCGGCGACACTTTCACGTGCAGCGCATCGTCGCCGCTGAGCCCGATCTCGGCCCGCGCCGAAAAGCCGTCCTGCAGCAGCAGGCTCGCCGTGTCCGCTGCCGCGGCCTTGTTGAGTTTCAGCCGATGCGAATTGCCATTGTGGTTGAGCAGCGTTGCGTCGGCCGCGACGGACAGCCGGTTGGTGAGGTCCGCCGTGGCATTGATGCCGAGCTTGGCCAGCGCTGCGCCGCCATTGGTGACAAAACTCGCCCAGGCGCCCGACTGGCAGATGGCGAGTTCGGCGGTGTCGATGACGTAGGCCAGCCAGCCGTCGGCCGGCGTCCTGAAGCTCCAGCCGCCATTGAGCCAGCAGGCGAACTTGCCGTCCTTGCCGGACCAAACGCCGGTCGCGGCGGGAGCGACGATATAGGCGTCGCCGGTGGCGGGACTGCCGGGAGGCGCGGCTGTGGTGCGGCTCTTGACGGCGGGCTGCACCAGCTGGTCGAGCGCGGCCATCGCCTCGTTGTAGGTCACTTGCTTTTGCGCTTGCAGCGGGGCGATGTAGGGAAGATTTAGACGGGCAGTTGCGGACACTTTAGATCCCTCGATCCGGTTACACTCGGCGCAGTGTAATCCCGCCCGGAACCCCCGTGCGTAACTCGGCCCATTCCAGGGATTCCAATGGCAAAAATCGCTGATCTTGAAACACCTTGCGTGGTGATCGACCTCGCTAAAACTGAGGCCAATCTGGCCCGTGCGCAGGCCCACGCAACGGCCAATGGCTACGCGCTGCGGCCCCACATCAAGACCCACAAACTGCCCCGGTTCGCCAAGCGCCAGCTCGAACTGGGCGCCGTCGGCATCACGGCGCAGAAGCTGGGCGAAGCCGAGATCATGGCCGACGCCGGCATCACCGACATCTTCGTGCCCTACAACATCGTGGGCGCTAAGAAGCTCGCCCGCCTCGTGGCGTTCAACGATCGCATCACGCTCAGCGTCACTGCCGACAGCCCCGACACGGTTGCGGGTTATGCCACGACATTCCTTGGCCGGACAAAGCCGCTTACGGTGCTGATCGAATGCGACACCGGCGGCGGCCGCTGCGGCGTGCAGTCACCGGTGCAGGGGCTGGCCCTCGCCCGCCAGATCGTCATGTCGCCCGGCCTTCGCTTTGGCGGCCTCATGACCTATCCGGCACGCGGCAAATTCGTCGAAACCGACCGCTGGCTTGGCGACGCCAAGGCGCTGATCGAAGAGGCCGGCATCGATGTGCCGCGCATCACCGGGGGCAACAGTCCCAACATGTGGCACACCGGCGATATTGCAGTCACCGAGCGGCGGCCCGGCACCTACATCTACTATGACCGGGAACAGGTCAGCCACGGCGCCGCCAGTTTCGACGACTGCGCCCTCACCGTTCTCGCCACCGTCGTTTCCCGCCCGACCGCGACGCGTATCGTCATCGATGCGGGCTCGAAATCGCTGACCAATGATCTGTCGGGGCAGAAGGGGCATGGCGTTGTCCAGGGCCACGAGGAGATCGTCGTCACCACGCTCAACGAAGAGCACGGCATCATCGAACTCCCCGAGGCGTCCGACTGGCCGCGCATCGGCGACCGCATCCGGATCATCCCCAACCACGCCTGTGTCGTGTCGAATCTGTTCGACGTGGTGAACCTCGTCGGCGCCGATGGCGAGATCGAAACCGTCCCCGTTGCAGCCCGCGGCCGAGTCGACTAGAACCGCCCGAGGGATGGAGTGGTATTCAAATGGTAGCAGATTGGCATGATGGGTTTGTCCTCCGAAGCGAGTGGCTCCCGGGCGATGAACCTGAGACCGGCCGGTATCGCCTGACCCTCGCCAACCACACCAAAGCGGCTGTCGCGAACTTCCGGCTCGGTATCTCCGGCCCCGCCCGGATCAGCGAGGCCGCGCGGCCCAGCAACGGCAGCGTCGTTACCCAGCTCTCCAACTACGCCGAACTTGCGCCGCCCGCCGGGTTCAGCCTCGCGCCCGGCGCCGAGTGGGAAATCGTCATCGACCGGCTCGATTACCCGCTGCGCCACTGGACCGATGGCGCCGTCACCGGCTTCGTGGTTTTGAGCGACGGCAAATCCGTCCCGGCCATCACCTTCCCCACCGCCCGCGCCGGCAGCGAGCCCTATCGCCGCGGGACGATGCATCTCATGGGCACACCAGCGCCGATTGCCATCGTCCCCTGGCCCAACAAAATCGCCGTCACCGGCTCGCGCTCCGCCCCGCACGGCCTGTCGATCGATCCCTCGGATAGTCCGCCGGCTGCCGCCGCGTTCACCGAGCTCACCGACCTCCTCTTCCCTGGCGAGGGCCTCGCCCGTGCTGCGCATGAAGACGGCCTGCCGGTGATGCTGAGCCGCGACAGCGAGCTCGGCATTGAAGCGTACCGCATCGTCTTCACCGGCCACGGCGCCAAGGTCGAGGCATCGAGCGATATCGGCTTCCTCTACGGCCTCATCAGCCTCGGCCAGATGGCGCGCGGCGCCCGGCACGAGCGGCAGGACCATACTTTCCCGACCGGCGGCAGTATCGACGACGCCCCGGCGATGGGCTTTCGCGGCTGCCATCTCGACGTGGCGCGCCGCTTCTACTCCGTCGCCGAAGTCTCAAAATTCCTCGCCATTCTCGCCTGGAACAAGCTCAACCGCTTCCACTGGCACCTCAGCGACGACGAGGCCTGGCGGGTCGAGATCGGCGCCTATCCGCGCCTGACCGAAATCGGCGCATGGCGCGGCCACGGCATGGCGCTCCCGCCGCTGCTGGGCTCGGGCCCGGAGAAATCGGGCGGCTATTACAGCAAGGCGGATGTCGCGCAGCTCGTCGGGCTCGCGGGCCGCTTGGGCATCGAGGTCATCCCCGAGATCGACGTCCCCGGCCATTGCTACGCGATGCTCGAGGCCCTGCCGCAGCTCAAGGATCCGGGAGAGAACGGGCTCTCCCACTCGATCCAGTCGTTCCCCAACAACTGCCTCAACCCGGCGGTCGAGGCGGTCTATCCGGCGCTCGAAACCATCTTCGGCGAAATGGCCGAGATGTTCCCCTCGCGCTATTTCCATGTGGGTGCCGACGAGGTCCCCAAGGACGCCTGGGCCTCGTCGCCCAAGGCCAACGAGATGCGGGCCAAACTGGGCGTCACCGGCGCCAACGAGTTGCAGGCCGCGTTCCTCAAACGCATCCAGGCCTTCCTCACCTCCAGGGGCAAGATCACCGGCGCCTGGGAGGAAGCCGCGCATGGCGGCGGCATCGACAAGGCGCAGTGCTATCTGGTGGGCTGGGTCAACGTCGAAGGGAGCCAAAGGCTCGCCGCAGAGGGCTATGAGGTGGTGGTTGCGCCAGGTCAGACCTTCTACATGGACATGGCCAACGGCGTTGAATGGCACGAGCCCGGCGCCGGCTGGGCCGGCTGGTCGTCACCGGAAAAGGCCTACCGGTTCGACCCCACTGAAGGCTGGGGCGAGGCCGAGAAGGCGAAATTCATGGGCGTCCAGGGCTGCATCTGGTCCGAGCCGATGACCGACCGGGCGGTGTTCGACCGGCTGGTCTTTCCGCGGATTTCGGCCATCGCCGAGACCGGCTGGACCCGCGCCGAAAACAAGGATTTCGGCCGCTTCGCCACCCTTTCGAACCTCATGCCCAACCTCTATGGTCGCCGCGAGTAGCCGGCGGTTGGCCGAACGAGCCGTCTTCGGATCGTTCGGTCCAGAGCGCAAGAACAGCGTCGGTTGGCCGAGCGAGCCCGTTTGGGATCGATCGGACAGAGCGCAAGGGAATAGGGGAAACCATGGCTGATCTGCTGGTCCGGCTCTACGATTTGCCGGTGTTCGAGGCCGAGGACAAAGTGCGCGACGCCGGCATCGTCGTGCGCCGCGGCATGGCGTTCGAGCGGCAAGTCATCCTCGAGTGGATCGAGGCGCATTTCTTCGGCCCCTGGGTTTCCGAGGCCGCACTCGCCCTCAGCCAGCAGCCCAGCACGATCTATGTCGCGGTCAAGGACGGCCAACTCCTCGGCTTTGCCTGCTACGACACCAGCGCCAAAGGCTTCTTCGGCCCCACCGGCGTCGACGAAGCGGCACGCGGCCAAGGGATCGGCGAGGCGCTGCTGATCGCCACGCTCAAGGGCATGCGCGAGGCCGGCTACGCCTATGCCGTGATCGGCGACCCAGGTCCCGTGGCGTTCTACCAGAAGCGGCTCGATGCGCTCGAGATCCCCAAATCGAAGCCCGGCATCTATGCCGGCATGCTGCGCAGCAAACCACACCAGCCGGACTAAGCCGCTGTTTACCCCTTGGGCCTAGGGTCTGGGGCATGTCCGGCGTCCGCGCGCCGGGCTCGGGGACGCCTCGCGTGCACAAGACATTCGCCGCACTGGTCGAAAAGGCGAAGGGGCCTGACGGCGCGCTCGACCTCGAGGCGCTGGGCGAACAGGTGATGGCGGAGCTTGCCGCGAACAAGCGGCTCGGCGGCCTCAGCCGCATGCGCCTCGAAGCCACCATCGACGTCACGGGTCACGCGATCTCGATCTACGACCGCGACGCGAAGCTGGTCTATTGCAACCAGCAGTTCCTCGCACTGTACCGGCTGCCCAAGCGGCTGGGCAAACCCGGCACGACGTTCGAAGCGAATTTGCGCGGCAGGATCGCCGGCGGCAGCTACGTCGGCGACGATCCCGAGGCCTACATCGACGGTCGGCTGAAGTTCATCGACGAGCGCCGCTACACAAGCGACATCATGACCCTCAATTCGGGGCAGCTGGTCGTGGTCACCCATCAGCCGCTCAGCGATGGCGGGTGGGTGTCGACGCACAAGGACATCACCGAGTTCAACCAGCTGCAGGAAGAGCTGGCGCACCGCGCCTATCACGACTCGCTCACCGATCTGCCGAACCGGCACCTGCTGACGCAGCGGCTGAGCGAATGCGTCACCGAGGCGGCGGGCCTCGGCAGCTTTGCGCTCCTGATCATCGACCTCGATGGCTTCAAGGCGATCAACGACACGCTGGGCCACGCGACCGGCGACCAGTTGCTCAAGGAAGTCGCGCATCGTCTCGACACCGCCGTCGGCAATCGCGGCATGGCGGCGCGCATGGGTGGCGACGAGTTCGCGGTGGTGATGGATGTGGGCGCTGGCGGGCGCGATGCGCATATGCTCGCGGTCCAGCTCGGCGAGGCGGCGCAACGACCTTTCAGCGTCGACGGCCAGCCCTGTGAGATCGCGTTCTCGATCGGCATCGCCGTCGCGCCCGGCGATGGGCACACCGCCGAGCAACTGCTCAAGAACGCCGATCTGGCGCTCTACGCCGCGAAGAAAGATCGTCGCGGCAGCTACTGCTTCTTCGAGCCGTCGATGGACAAGGCGATGCGCGACCGCCGCCAGCTCGAACGCGATCTTGCGGTGGCTCTCGAGCGCGGCGAGTTCGAGATGTATTTCCAGCCGATCCTCAATTTGAAGCGCCAGGTGATCTCAGGCTTCGAGGCCCTGCTGCGCTGGCACCATCCGGTGGAGGGCATGATCTCGCCCGCCCGTTTCATTCCGGTGGCGGAGGAGACGGGGCTGATCGTGCCGATCGGGGAATGGGCGCTGCGCGAGTCGATCAGGCACGCCGCGCAATGGCCGTCCGGCATCCGTGTTGCGATCAACGTGTCCTCGGTGCAGTTCCAGCGCGGCAACGTTGTCGCCACCATCATGAACGCGCTGGGGTCCGCGAGCCTCGCACCCGAGCGGGTCGAGATCGAGATCACCGAATCCGTGTCCTTCGAGAACAATGTCGCCAATCTCGACGCGCTCAGGCAGCTCCACGCCCTCGGCCTCAAGATCGCGCTCGACGATTTCGGCACCGGCTATTCGGCGCTGAGCTATCTGCTGAGCTACCCCTTCGACAAGATCAAGATCGACGGCTCGTTCGTGCGCGCCAGTGACAACGCCGCGGGCGCCCAGGCGATCGTGCGGGCCATCGCCGAGATCGGCCACCGCATGGGCATCATCACGACGGCCGAGGGCATCGAGACGCCCGCACAGCTCCGCAACGTCCACGCCGCCGGCTACACCGAAGCGCAGGGCTACCTCATCGCCCGCCCGATGCCTGCCGATCAGGTGCTCAAGATGCTGGCGGGCGACGACGACCGCATGCCGTTTGCCCCGATGCAGCGGGCGGTGGGGTAACCGCCGCTCTCGCACCACATTTCAAACAACCACGGAGTGGGTGAGGAAGGATGTGCACACAAACCAAAAGGCGGAGCCGAAGCTCCGCCTTCTGTGGCGCCGATTGTCTCGGTCTTGTTGCTTCGTCCTGCCTGCTTGGGAGCTCAGCGGTGGACGAAGAAGATTATGATGATGATCAGCCAGATCGGCACGCCGAGGAGCCAGAGACCAATTCCACGTAGCATTCGATCCTCCTGATCAGAACCGGCCGAAGCCGGCGATTATGGTTTGCTTGTCGCGGTGATTGCCGCCCTTCATCGCCGCCCAGTAGGCGCCGACGCCGCTGACGAGCAGCGAAGCGGCCGTGAGGAAGGCACCGAGCACGGTCCATTTGCGGGCGGTCTCGGCAGCTTCCGCCGCCTTGGCCTTGGCCGTGTCGATGGCGGTCAGCACTTCGGTAACGCGAGCGTTGGCTTCGTCGGGTGTCAACCCCGTGTTGGCCGAGACAATCTGCGCCAGGTAGGCCTTGTCGGTATCGGAGACAGTCCCAGCCAGTGCATCATTGGCGAGGATGCGCGTGGCCTCGCCGCGGAAGTCCTGCAGGGAACCCGCCGCCGGCGTCGCGCCCGGAGGCGCCCGGAACAGCGTGTCGACGAAGTAGGCGTTCGGATCGACGACCGAGGTATCGCCGGCCACGTTGGACGCCGCGGTTGTCAGCGTGCCGATGGCATTGCCGGCGGCACTGACCGCGGCACCGATGCCGCCGACGGCGATGATCGCGCCGACGACGAGCGCGCCGGCCCAGACGAGCAGGCCATGCGCGCCGTCGCGGACATCGCTCTCATGCTCGGTGGCATCGTCGAAGCGGCGGCGCAGCCGTCCGGTGATGTAGCCACCGGCCATGAAGCTCGAGATCTGCACCCAGAGCAGCCAGCTGGCGGCGGCTATGGCGATCCAGATCGGGTTGACGTCGGGACTGGCGTCGAAATTGGCAAAGCTCAGGCCGACCGCCGACCCGAAGGCCAGCAGCAGCAGCGAGATCGCCGTTGCGAGGACGATGCCGCCGATCACCGCGGGCCAGTCGACGTAAGAATGATGTTCTTGCGTGCTGCCCGCAGGTGCGGCGACGACGATTGTGTTGGTGTCGAGGGACATGGTCATGGTCCTTTGCGCTCAGCGCAGGCCGAAGAAGCTGAGGATGGCCAGGATGACCACGACGAGGCCGACGAGGTAGATGATGCCGTTCATTTTTGGGGAAACTCCATGACGCATTTCGATAGCCACAGAATTGCCACGAGAAGGTTTGGTTCCTGTCCCGCTTAAATCTTGTGCAGGCGCGCCGGAACGTTATCCTCGGCAGGAGGTTGTTGGGTCAGCCGCAATCATAAGCTAAGACAGGCCGTCCTGGGGAACAGCGTCGCATGGACGACACGATGACCGAACCGAAAGTCGCCGCGCGGCGGTGGACCTTCCGGATTCCGGCCTACATTCTGCTACCGTTTTACCTGATGCTGGTCGGCGTCGCGCTGCGCTACGCGGTCTATGTGCGCAACACCGATCACTGGCAGTTCACCGAGTATTTGCGCGCGTTGTGCGTCTATGATTGCAACGCCTATGAGCGGCTGGCGCTCAATGGCTACGAGGGCCGGCCGGACGGCTTCGACAAGGGCGACGCCAACAACTGGGCGTTCTTCCCGTTCTACTCGATCCTCGTATGGGCCATCAGCAAGCTCACCGGCCTCAGCGTTCTCGTTGCCGGCTCGATCTTTACGAGCCTCACTGCGGTGTGGGCCGCGATCCTCAGCTGGCCGCTGTTCGAGAACCGCTTCCGGGCTTATTTTCTGTTCTGCTTCTTCCTCTTTCTCGGTCCGTTCTCGTACTACTTCACGACGCTCTACACCGAGGCGCTGTTCATTCTGCTCACCGTCGCAGGCTTCTCGCTGTTGCGGCAAAGGGACTATGTCACCGCGGGTGTCACAGGCGCTCTGATGTCGGCGACGCGCTCGACCGGCCTCCTGTTCATGGCCGCCATCATCGCCGCCGCGGCGCAGAACCACATCAAGGATGGCGGCACTTTGCGCGGGTTTTTCGCGACGCTGTGGAAGCGCACCGACCTCTTGCTCGCCGTCGCGCTGGTGCCCATCGGCGTCAGCTGCTTTGCGATCTTCCTCTGGTACCATTCGGGCGACGCGCTCGCCTTCCAGCACATCCAGCGCGCCTGGGGCCGGGCCTTCGCCAATCCGCTGTGGAACCTCTGGCTCACCGTCAAGCTGCAGTTCGAGGCCGGCAACTTCAAGACCATCTCGAGCGACCTCGCCTTCGGCCTCGCCGCGATCTTCGGCATTGTGATGTCGGTGGTGATGGCCTGGAAGGGCCGCTGGGACTGGGCGATCTTCTCGCTGTTCGGCGTGCTGCTGCCGCTCTCGACCAACGCCTATTCGATGCTGCGCTTCGTCGTGGGCGTCGCGCCCGTCCTCATCATCTCGGCCATGATCTTCAGCAAATGGAAGTGGCTGTTCTGGCTGCTGCTGCCGGCGTTCCTCATCCTCGACGTCTTCCTGCTGCCGACGTGGATGTCGCGCTCCTACTATCTGATGTGAGCCGATGACCGAGCCCGTCTATCGCCCCCGCGCCTGGCATGTGATCGCCACCCTGTTCGTCGCCGTGTTCGGTGCGATCGTCATGTGGATGATCCTCAATCCGCGCGTCGCCGACGACTACCGCAACTACTACATCGACCGCACCTGGTCGTGCTTCCCGCGGTTGATTTCGCACTTCTATCCGCTTGGCGAGCCGGTGAGTTTTGCCAAGGACCGACCGGGTTACGATCGCGACACCATCCGCTGGTGCGGCTTCCTGCCGATCAAGGCCGACGGCGTCAAAACCTTCGGCGAGTACGGTATCCTGAAGCTCAAATTCGACATGCCCGACGAGGACCTGCTGTTCACCTTCTCGAGCTGGGCCAATACCAATGCGAGCAAGCCCGCGCAGGATGTGCATGTTACGGTGAACGGCCAGCGGCTGGGCACCATCACTTTCAAGGACGCCAAGCGCGTCAACGGCAAGATCATCATTCCACAAGCGATCGCCAAATCCGCGGCGGACGGCATGCTGGAGATCCGCTTCGAAGTTCCGCAGATCGCGCCACCCGGCACAAACACCGAGCCCGTGACCCTACAGGTCCGCCTGGAGGCCGTGCGTCTCGTGCCGCTCAGCCAGGCCCCGCCGCCCGCCACGACGCCGGTCGGCGAGCCCGCACCCAAGACCGCCGATCCGCGCTGGAACGAAAAAGGCGGGGTTGCCCCCGCCTCTTCCAGTCAATCGCTAAGCTGAGCGATCAGAGCTTGTCGGTGATCGCAGTGGTGTAGCCGCCGGTGGGCTGCGCCGTGATGATCTTCTGGTCGAGCAGTGCCTTGACCGTACGGTCGTAGACGGCGATGTCGAGCTTGGGATCGTTGGCGTCGACGAGCTTGCTGACTTCGCCCACCATATACTTCTGGTGCGCCAGTTCGGCGCCGCCGCTCTCGTCGGAATCGACGACGATCTGCGCAGCCTCATCGGCGTTGTCGAGCGCGTACTGCCAGCCCTTCATCGAGGCCTTCACGAAGCGGACATAAGCGTCGGCCTTGGCCGGGTCGGCCAGCGTCGGCTCCATGACGTAGAGGCCGTCTTCGAGTAGATCGTTGCCCATGTCGGTGTAGTTGAAGATGGTCAGATTGTCGGGGCCGTAGCCGGCATCGAGCGCCTGACCATATTCGTTGTAGGTCATGACCGAGATGCAGTCGGCCTGCTTCTGGATCATCGGCTGGATGTCGAAGGACTGCTGCAGCACCTTGACGTCGCCGCCTTCGGCAGTGCTCAGCCCGATCTTGTTCATCCAGGCGAAGAACGGATACTCGTTGCCGAAGAACCAGACGCCCAGCGTGTGGCCCTTGAAGTCGGCCTCGGTCTTGATGCCGGTCTCTTTGGGGCAGATCATCATCAGGCCCGAACGCTTGAACGGCTGGGCGATATTGACCAGCGGCACACCCTTTTCGCGGGCCGCGAGAGCACCGCCCGCCCAGTCGACGATCACGTCGGCGCCACCGCCGGCGATCACCTGCTCTGGCGCCACGTTCGGGCCACCCGGCAGGATCGTCACGTCGAGGTTCTCGTCGGTGTAAAAGCCCTTCGCCTTGGCCACGATGTAGCCGGCGAACTGCGCCTGGGTCACCCATTTGAGCTGCAGCGTGAGCTTGTCCTGGGCCTGTGCGCCCATGGTTCCCGCCAGCGCAAACGCCGCTGCGAGGACCGGTATCAGCAGTTTCTTCATGTCCCTAACCTTCCCTGTACTTTCTATTACGCCCGTCCACCACGGACGGACGGATGCCAGAACGTGACGGCCCGTTCGACCAGCACGATCAGTCCGTAAGAGGCGGAGCCCGCCACGGCAGCGACCGCGACCTCCGCCCACACCATGTCGGCATTGAGCCGGCCCACTTCCGTCGCAATGCGAAAGCCCATGCCGACAATGGGTGTTCCGAAGAATTCCGCTACGATTGCGCCAATCAGCGCCAGAGTCGAGTTGATCTTGAGCGCGTTGAAGATGAATGGCGCCGCCGCCGGCAGCCTGAGCTTGAACAGCGTCTGCCAGTAGTTGGAGGCGTAGGTGCGCATCATATCGCGCTCCATGCGGCCGGCCGCGTTGAGCCCCGCTACGGTATTCACCAGCATGGGGAAGAAGGTGATGCAGACGATCACCGCCGCCTTGCTCTGCCAGTCGAAGCCGAACCACATCACCATGATCGGCGCGATGCCGATGATGGGGAGCGCCGAGACGAAATTGCCGATCGGCAGCAGCCCGCGCTTGAGGAACGGCGAGCGGTCGACAAGGATGGCGATCACAAAGCCTGCGGCGCAGCCCATGGCGTAGCCCGACAGAACCGATTTGACGAAGGTCTGGACGAAGTCGGCCCATAGCGTTGCCGGCGAGTTGACGATGCGCGTGAAGATCTGGCTCGGCGAGGGCAGCAGCACCTGCGGGACGCCGAGACCGCGCACCGCAACCTCCCAGATCAGCAGCAGTGTTGCACCGAAGACGATTGGCACGAGGATCCCGAAGCTCGCGGCAGCAACGTTGCCTTGCTTGATCGCATGCGATTGCCGATCGACAAATAGCCACGCGAATACCCACCAGGCCAAAAGCGCAAACCAAAAGAAGGGTGGCTGGACGTCATTGATCGGCAGGGCGTGCAGCAATGCCGCAGCGCCGAACACAGTCAGGAACAGGTCGGTGACAAAGGAGCTCCGGAGTCGGAGCCGCAAAAGGCTAAGGGTGCCACCAACCGCGAACCCGGTGAGCAGTGCTGGGGGCATGGTGCCCGCGCTGAAAGCAAGAATGAGGGAAAGGGCGCTGAACGCGCCGCCCAGTGTGGCAAGAATCCGCTGCCAGGTGCTCATGCGGGCGCCTGCCCCATGTTGCGCAACACCAGCCGCTCGGCAAGGCCCACCGCGATCACGAGCACCGCCGCCAGCACCGCCGCCATCAGCAGCACGCCCCAGATGGTGATGGTCTGGCCGTTGTAAGAGCCGGTGAGCAGGCGGACGCCGAGCCCGCCCGCCGCGGTGTTGGTGAGCTCGGCCACCAGCGCGCCGATCAGCGCGATGGCGATGCCGACCTTCATCGACGCGAACAGATACGGCATCGAGGCCGGCCAGCGGAGTTTTGTGAACACCTCGAGCTTGCTGGCATTGTAGGTGTGCATCAGATCGAGTTGCATCTGGTCGGGCGAACGCAGCCCCTTGACCATGCCGACGACCACCGGGAAGAACGCCAGATAGGTCGAGATCAGCGCCTTGGGCAGCAGCCCCGACACACCCACGGCATTGAGCCCAACCACCAGCATCGGCGCGATGGCGAGGATCGGGATGGTCTGGCTCGCAATGATCCACGGCATCAGCGAACGGTTCATCGCCTCGTTGTGGAGGATCAGCACCGCGAGCCCGAGCCCCAGCGCCGTGCCCAGCACAAAGCCCACGAGCGTCGCGGTCAGCGTGATGCTGGCGTGGTAGATGAAGCTGCGCTTGGAGGTAATTTCTTGCCCAACGGTGTTGGCCCACACCTCCCCAACAACCTGATGCGGCGCCGGCAGGATGGGCTTCGCCTGGCTCCACACGTCGCTCAGATACTGCGTCAGCGGCACGTCAACCGTACCCGCCCGCTCATAGAGGATCGCCTGCCACGGCGCATTCATCAGCGTCGCGGCGCCGTACCAAATGACCAGCAGCACGGCGAGGACGATCAGCACAGGTATCGTGTTGCCATCCGTCCGCTGCATCAGACATGCTCCTCATAGGAGTGTCCGGCGCGGAGGCCTTCGCGGACCCGATGCGCGATTTCGAGGAATTCCGGCGTCTCGCGGATATCGAGCGGGCGCTCAGCGGGCAGCGTCGATTCGATGATGTCGGTGACCCGGCCCGGGCGTGGGCTCATCACCACGATCTTGGTCGAGAGGTACACCGCCTCGGGGATCGAGTGGGTGACGAAGGCGATGGTCTTTTTGGTCGCCGCGAACAATTTCAGCAGTTCGGAATTGAGATGGTCGCGGACGATCTCGTCGAGCGCGCCGAACGGCTCATCCATCAGCAGCAGATCGGCATCGAAGGCGAGGGCGCGGGCGATCGAGGCGCGCTGCTGCATGCCGCCCGAGAGCTGCCACGGAAACTTCCGCTCGAAGCCGGTGAGATTGACCAGCTCCATGGTCCGCGCCACGCGCTCGCGCCGCTCGGCTTCGGAATAGCCCATGACCTCGAGCGGCAGAGCGACGTTCTTTTCGATGGTGCGCCACGGGAAGAGCGCCGGCGCCTGGAACACGTAGCCATAGGCTCGCGCCTTGCGCGCCTGTTCCGGCGTCATGCCGTTGATCGATATACTCCCCGACGTCGGCTGCTCGAGATCGGCCATGACGCGCAGAAACGTCGTCTTGCCACAGCCCGATGGCCCAATGAACGACACGAACTCGCCCTTCTCGATATCGAGATTGACGTCGGACAATGCGACGACATCGCCATCATTGGTGTTGAAGGTGAGGCCGAGATTTTTAGCGGAGACGACGGTACTCAGGTTACACTCCCGTCGCCGGAATGCCTGACCGTTCGACCTTGCGCGGCGCGGTGATTTCCTTCCATTGCGACAGCGCGCGATTGACCGCGCCGTTCGGCTTGCGGCCGACGAATTTGCCGTGGCCCTGCTCGGTCTTGATCTGGTTCTCGACGATTGCGACCTTGCCGCGGGTCAGCGTAAAGCGTGGCAGGCCGGTCACCTCGATGCCCTCGAACACATTGTAGTCGATGGCGGACTGCTGGGTCTTGGCGCTGATGGTCTTGCTCCGCTTGGGGTCCCAGACCACGAGGTCGGCATCGGCGCCCACCAGCACCGCGCCCTTCTTCGGGTAGAGCCCAAGGATCTTGGCGATGTTGGTCGAGGTCACCGCAACGAACTCATTCATCGTCAACCGGCCGGTGTTGACGCCCTTGGTCCACAGCACCGGCATCCGGTCTTCGAGGCCACCCGTACCGTTCGGGATCTTTGAGAAATCGCCAATGCCGTTGCGCTTCTGCGTCGTGGTGAAAGCGCAGTGATCGGTCGCCACCACCTGCAGCGAGCCCGACTGCAGGCCGGCCCACAGCGAATCCTGATGCTGCTTGTTGCGGAAGGGCGGGCTCATGACGCGCCGGGCGGAATAGTCCCAGTCCTTGTTGAAATACTCGGTCTCGTCGAGCACGAGGTGCTGGATCAGCGGCTCGCCATAGACGCGCATGCCCTTCTGCCGCGCCCGGCGGATCGCCTCATGCGCCTGCTCGCACGACGTGTGGACGATGTAGACCGGCACTCCAGCCATGTCGGCGATCATGATGGCGCGGTTGGTCGCCTCGCCCTCCACTTCCGGCGGCCGCGAATAGGCATGCGCCTCGGGGCCGTTGTTGCCATCGGCGAGCAGCTTGGCGGTCATCGACGCAACCACATCGCCGTTCTCGGCATGCACCAGCGGCAGCGCGCCGAGCTCGGCACAGCGCTGGAAAGAGGCGAACATCTCGTCGTCGTTCACCATCAGCGCGCCCTTGTAGGCCATGAAGTGCTTGAACGAGGTGATGCCGCGATCGACGACCTCCTCCATCTCGCGCCACACCTGCTCACCCCACCAGGTGATGGCCATGTGGAACGAATAGTCGGCACTCGCCTTGCCGGTCTTGTTGTCCCACATCGAGAGCGCTTCGAGCAGCGACTGGTTCGGCGAGGGCAGGCAGAAATCGACCACCATGGTCGTGCCGCCGCTCAGCGCCGCGCGCGTGCCGCTCTCGAAATCGTCGCTCGAGTATGTGCCCATGAACGGCATCTCGAGATGCGTATGCGGATCGATACCGCCCGGCATGATGTAGCAGCCCGTCGCATCGAGGGTCTCGCCGCCGCTCAGGTTCGGCCCGATTTCGGTGATGACCTCGCCGTCTATCCGGATGTCGGCCTTGTAGGTGAGGTCGGCCGTGACGATGGTGCCGTTCTTGATGATGGTCATGCTAGAACCCCGTTATTCTACGATCTCGGCCGTCTCGGCCACGGCATGGAACAGCACGTCGGCGCCGGCCGCGGCCCAGTCCTTGCTGATGTCTTCAGCCTCATTGTGCGACAGGCCGCCGACGCATGGGCACATGATCATGACGCTCGGTGCGACCCGGTTGGTCCAGCAAGCATCGTGCCCGGCGCCCGAGATGATGTTCATGTGTGAGTAGCCGAGCCTTTCCGCTGCGCCGCGCACACGGGCCACCAAAGTCGGATCGAACGTCACCGGATCGAAGTGCCCCACCGCCTCGACGGAGCACTTCACGCCCAGCGCTTCGGCGAGCTTCGGCGCTTCGATCTCGATCTTCGCCCGCATGCGGTCGAGCTTGGCTTGCTCCGGCGAGCGGATGTCGACGGTGAACACCACGGTTCCGGGCAGCACGTTGCGCGAATTGGGCGCAAACTTTACCTGCCCCACGCCACCGACGGCCCCGGGCTGCTCGCGCATCGCAACGTCCTGCACCATCTCGAAGATGCGGGCCATCGCGAGCCCGGCATTGACGCGCATACCCATCGGCGTCGAGCCCGTATGCGCTTCCCTGCCGGTCAGCGTGAATTCGAGCCACCACAGGCCCTGCCCGTGCGTGACGACGCCGATCTGCTTGTCTTCGGCCTCGAGGATCGGCCCCTGCTCGATGTGATACTCGAAATACGAGTGCATCTTCCGCGAGCCGACCGGCTCTTCGCCGACCCAACCGATGCGCTTCAGTTCATCGCCGAAGGTTTTGCCGTCCGGATCCTTGCGGCCATAGGCATAGTCGAGCGTATGCACCCCCGCGAACACCCCCGACGCCAGCATCGCCGGTGCAAAGCGCGCGCCCTCCTCATTGGTCCAGTTGACCACCACGATCGACCGCCTGGTACGAATGCCGAGATCGTTGAGCGTGCGGATGACTTCGAGCCCGCTGAGCACACCGAGCACGCCGTCATAGCGCCCGCCGGTCGGCTGCGTGTCGAGATGACTGCCGATATAGACCGGATCGAGCGACGGATCGGTGCCTTCGCGCCGCGCGAACATCGTGCCCATCTGGTCGAGCCCCATGCTCATCCCGGCGGCCTTGCACCACGACTCGAACAGCGTTCTGCCCTTGGCATCGTCGTCCGTCAGCGTCTGGCGATTGGAGCCACCGGCGATGCCCGGCCCGATCTCCGCCAGTTCATGAATCGAGTCCCACAGGCGGTCCGGATTGATACGAAGATTTTCACCGGGAGACGCCATGGGATCTCTATTTCTGGCTCGGGAAGCTGAACTCGGCGCCGGATTTTATGCCGGCCGGCCAGCGCGCCGTGACGGTTTTGAGCCGCGTGTAGAAGTGCACGCCTTCGGGGCCGTAGATGCCGTGGGCGCCGAACACGCTGCGCTTCCAGCCGCCGAAACTGTGGTAGGCGACCGGCACCGGGATCGGCACGTTGATGCCGACCATCCCGACTTCGATCTTGTCGGCAAAATCGCGGGCGGCGTCGCCGTCGCGGGTGAAGATCGCCGTGCCGTTGGCGTATTCGTGGCCGTGGATCAGATCAACCGCGTCCTGGTAGGTTTTGGCGCGCACCACCGAGAGCACCGGCCCGAAGATTTCCTCGCGGTAGATCTTCATGTCCGACGTGACGTGGTCGAACAGCGTTCCACCTACGAAGAAGCCGTTCTCATAGCCCTGCAGCGAGAAGCCGCGGCCGTCGACCACGAGTTCAGCGCCAGCCGCCACACCCGAATCGATGTAGTCCACGATCTTGTCGCGCTGGGCCTTCGACACGATCGGACCCATTTCCGCATCCTTGTCGGTGGCGGGGCCGATCTTGAGTGCTTCGACGCGGGGCCTCAGTTTTGCGATCAGCGCGTCGGCCGTCTTGTCGCCGACCGGCACCGCGACCGAGATCGCCATGCAGCGCTCGCCGGCCGAGCCGTAGCCGGCGCCCATCAGCGCATCGGCGGCCTGGTCCATGTCAGCGTCGGGCAGGATGATCATATGGTTCTTGGCGCCGCCGAGCGCCTGGACGCGCTTGCCCGCCGTGGTACCGCGCCGGTAGACGTATTCGGCGATAGCGGTCGAGCCGACGAACGACACCGCCTTGATGTCGGGGTGGTCGAGGATCGCGTCGACGGCTTCCTTGTCGCCGTGGACGACATTGAGGATGCCCTCGGGGAGGCCAGCCTCCATCAGCAGCTTCCAGGCGAACATCGGCGCCGACGGATCGCGCTCGCTGGGCTTGAGGATAAACGCATTGCCGCAGGCGATGGCCAGCGGATACATCCACATCGGCACCATAGCCGGGAAGTTGAACGGCGTTATACCGGCGACGACGCCGAGCGGCTGGCGGTCGGAATAGGTGTCGATCGAGGGGCCGACGTTCCGGCTGAACTCGCCCTTCAGGAGCTGCGGGATGCCGCAGGCGAAGTCGACGCAGTCGATGCCGCGCGCCAGCTCGCCCATCGCATCGTCATGCACCTTGCCGTGCTCGCGCGAAATCTCGCGGGCCAGTTCATCGGCGTGCTTTTCGAGCAGCTCCTTGAACTTGAACATCACGCGGGCGCGCTTCATCGGCGTCGTCGCGCCCCAGGCCGGCTGTGCCGCTTTGGCGTTGGCGACCGCGGCGTTGATCTCGTCGTTGGTCGACAGTTTTAGCGTCGCCGACGGCTCGCCGGTCGCAGGATTGAACACGGGCTGCGTGCGAGAACTGTTGGAGAGCACCAGCTTGCCGCCGATGGCATTGTGGATGGTATCCATCACTCGAGATCCTTGAGAATGGTCGAGAGCGTGCCGATCAACTGGTCGATATGCGATTTCTCGACGATCAGCGGTGGGCTCATGGCGATGATGTCGCCGGTGGTGCGGATCAGGATGCCGGCCTCGAACGCCTTCACGAACGCCGAGAATGCCCGCTTGGTGGGCGAGCCCGCGATCGGCTCCAGCTCCACCGCGCCGACCAGCCCGAGATTGCGGATGTCGATCACATGCGGCAGCCCCTTGAGCGAATGCAGCGCATCCTCCCAGTACTTGCCGATCTCGCCGCCACCGCGCGTCAGCAGCCCCTCTTCCTTGTAGGTCTCGAGCGTCGCAAGCCCTGCCGCCGCGGCCACCGGATTGCCCGAATAGGTGTAGCCGTGGAAGAACTCGATCATGTGCTCGGGGCCTTGCATGAAGGCATCGTGGATTTCCGAGGTCACCAGCACGGCGCCCATCGGGATGGTGCCGTTGGTCAGCCCCTTGGCGGTCACGAGGATATCGGGCGTCACACCGAAATAGTCGGCGGCGAACGGCGTTCCAAGCCGGCCGAAGCCGGTGATCACTTCGTCGAAGATCAGCAGGATGCCGTGTTTTTTGGTGATCTCGCGGAGCTTCTGCAGATACCCCTTGGGCGGGATCAGCACGCCGGTCGAACCGGCCACCGGCTCGACGATGACAGCCGCGATGGTCGAGGCGTCGTGCAGCGTGACGATGCGCTCGAGTTCGGCGAGCAAATCGGTCGCTCCCTCTTCGCGCTCGCCGTGGGTGAACTGGTTCTTGCCGGGCGTATGGGTGTGCGGCATGTGGTCGACGCCGGTCAGCAGCGTGCCGAACATCTTCCTGTTGGTGACGATGCCGCCCACCGAAATGCCGCCGAAATTGACCCCGTGATAGCCGCGCTCGCGGCCGATCAGGCGGAACCGGGCGCCCTCGCCCTTCACCCGGTGATAGGCCAGCGCGACCTTCAGCGCCGTCTCGACCGATTCCGAGCCCGAGTTCGTATAGAGCACATGGTTCAGGCCCTCGGGCGCGATCTGGACCAGCGCATTGGCCAGTTCGAACGCCTTGGGGTGGCCCATCTGGAAGGCCGGAGCGTAGTCCATCTCGGCGGCCTGCTCGGCGATCGCCTCGACGATCTTCGGCCGGCAGTGCCCGGCGTTGACGCACCAGAGACCCGCCGTGCCATCGAGCACCTGACGGCCGTCCGACGTGGTGTAGAACATGTCCTTGGCCTTCACGAACATGCGTGGGGCCTTTTTGAACTGCCGGTTGGACGTAAACGGCATCCAGAAGGCGCTCAGATCGTTCGGCGCAACGTTTTGACGACTGGACACTCGCAACTCCCTCAGGATTTTGGCCCGGTCAACGCTCCGTCCCAGCATTTGCTCTTGACGGCCGGGGCGCTTCCCCAGAAATTTGACCAGTTGGAAAAAATGTTAGCACTCCCACAAAGCCGATCAAGGTGAAAATGCTCGTTCCCGGGCGCTCCGAAGGGCTGAACTGATGCCAGTGCACGGCAAGCCGCGACCGAAAACGCGCATCCAGCGCGAGAAGCAGGACCTTATCCTCGATGCGGCGCTCAACATCTTCTCGCTGCACGGTTTTCGCGGTGCGACGATCGACCAGATCGCCGAGGCGGCGGGGATGAGCAAACCGAATCTCCTCTACTATTTTCCCAGCAAGGAGGAGATCCACCGCCAGCTCCTCACCTCGATGCTCGACCTCTGGCTCGACCCGCTGCGCGAACTCGATTCGGAGGGCGATCCGATCCCGGAGCTCCGCAGCTACATTCGCCGCAAGCTCGAAATGGCGCGCGACTATCCGCGCGAGAGCCGGCTGTTCGCCAACGAAATGCTGCAGGGCGCCCCGCACGCCATAGACGTGCTCGAAGGCGAGCTCAAGCTCCTGGTCGACAACAAGGCGCGCGTGCTCGAGGACTGGATGGCACAGGGCAAGATCACCCGCACCGATCCCTATCACCTGATCTTTTCGATCTGGGCCACCACCCAGCACTACGCCGATTTCGACGTCCAGGTCCGCTCGGTGCTGGGCAAGGACCGCGGCGGCGACGGCCGCTTCGAGGATGCCGCGCGGTATCTCGAGCATTTGTTCATGGACGGATTGTTGCCGCGGGGCTGACGCGCGCAATTTTATGCGATTGCGTAGAGGTTGGTTTGGCCCGTTGTGCGACACTCGGCTCGCTGGAGGTGGGCTGTGCAGCGAATCGCCGTCTTTGTCGACGCGGACAACATCCGTAGCGCTTTTGCGCCCGCGATCTTCGAACACATCGCGTCTCTGGGACGGCCCACAATACTGCGCGTATTTGGCGGGCCTGCCGCAATGACAGACTGGCATCAAGCTGGACGCGACGCACTTTGCGAGATGCGACTCCAGAACAACGTGGCCGCCGGAAAGAACGGTGCCGACATTGCTCTCGCCCTCGACGCAATGGACGTTCTTCATGGCGGGCAGGCCGATGTGTTCTGCATTGTGTCGAACGACCGCGACTTCGTTCCGCTGGCCATCCGCCTGCGCTGCTCCGGCAAGTTGGTTCATGCCGTGTGCAAACGCGCCGACGATCGCTACAGAAAGGCGTTCGACGCCGTGGTCGAGTTGGAGGCCGAAAGCCCAATCGTAGAGGCCTTCCGGAAGATCGCAGAAGGTCGGTCGGACTTAAGCCTTGGCGAAACAGGAAAGCTGTTGCGCCAACTATTGCCAGGGGTGATTCCGACCAGCGGGAAATCCCCTCTCCGACGAGCCCTCGAGGCGACGGGACGGTTTGAACTGCCGGGGACGGGATCCGCCATGCGCGTTCGGCTAAAGGCCTAGTGCCTGCGCGGGGTCCGCCCGGGACCTTATTCGCCAGGCAGGACGATGCCGTTGCCGTCCTTGTTGAGCCGCGCGAAGGCCTTGCCGACCAATTCGCCCAGTTCGGTCGCCGTGAGGCCGCCGGCGGGGAGGTCGACGACGATCATCAGCGGGTCGCCGGCATCGGTGGTGACGCCCGACGGCGCGTCGAGGGTGGCGCCGCGGCCCGGCAGGGCACTCGCAGGCGAGGCGGCGAGGGAAATGGCCAGCGCGCTACCGGCGCCGGCCAGCAGCAGTCCGGCGCCGCGGAGGTTGCGGCGAATCTGGACAACGACCTTGTCCTTGAGCGTCTGCGGTTCGGGCTCCTCGTTGAGGTAGGCGTCGATCTGCTCGCGCACGATCTCGCTGGCGGCCCGCCCCTCCAGCCGCGCCTTCTCCATGAAAGCGGTCTTGGTCGGATAGGGGATGCGGATCTCGAGCGTTTCGCTCTTTTTGGGCGGTCTGGTCTCGGTCATGGGCGAACGCCCTCCTCGCGGTGGTCGCTACGAGATAGGCGTCCGCACCACGCCAAACCAGAGGGAACCTGTTGGGACGGGCAAAAAACTGTCCGGACAGCCTCAGTCGCGGACCGCGGCCAGCACGATCAGGCCGAGAACCGTCACCGCCGCCCCCGCGACGATCGACAGGCTCGGCCAGCCGTGGCCCGCCAGCGCCTCGAACAGAATGACGAAGGCCGGCGTCAAATAGCCATAGGCGATGACCTTGGGGGCCGGCAGGCGGAGCGAGGCATACTGGATGAGAAAGAAGCAGATCGCGGTCGGGCCGACCGCCAGATAGAGCACCACCCACCAGACCGTCGCCGGCAGATGCAGCCAGTCGGTCGCGAGGATATCCGGGATACCCGCCAGCGCGATGCAGACGGCCGTGGCGCTCAGCGTCCAGAAGCTTTGCACCATCGAGGGCTCGCCGCGACTGAATTTGCGCAGCAACGGCGCGTAGAAGGCGTAGGCGACACAGCCGATCAGATAGATCAGTTCGCCGCGGCCGATGTCGAAGCTCACGATCGCCTGCACGTCGCCGTGAAAGATCACCCAGACCGCGCCGACGCCGGCGAGGAGCAGCGACAGGATCACCGCACCGCCCGAGCGCTGGCCGACGAGGAAGTGGGCCGTCACCGCGGTCATCAGCGGCACCAGCGTATAGACCGCGCTGGTGGCGACCGGCAGCGTCATGGTCAGGGCGATGAACATGGTGACGAAGTAGATGGCCATCAGCACGCCCATGATGCCGAAGCGCCAGGGCGCCGGCGGGAAGCTGAAGCGGTTGCGCGCGACGCCGAAGGCCACCGCGCCCATCAGCGCGGCGGCGAGAACGAACCGGATGGCATTGAGCGGGATGGGGTGGATGTAGGGCACCGCCAGCGCACCCGTGGTGAACGAGCCGGCAATCAGCGCCGAGAACACCAGCATGCTCAGATGCGCGAGCAGTTTTTCGCGCGGCGCGGCGGTGGTTACCACGACAGCGCGATGACGAGCAGGAAGCCGCCGATGATCGCGAGATTGGTCACCACCGAGTTGTAGTGCGGGGTCCGCTCCTCGCCCGAGTAGGCCCAGAAATTGTGGTAGAGCGCATTGGCGATAATGGTGAAGCCGATGAGCCCGATCGCCCCAATCGCCGGGAAGATCCCGAGCGCCACCGACGCCCCGCCGAGCACCTGCACCGCCAGCGCGACAATCAGGGATTCGCGCGGCATCGGCACGCCCTTCTTGGTGAGGATGTCGATGTGCATCGGCAGCTTCATGAAGTTCCGGATGCCGGCCTGGAAGAAATAGAAGCCGAGCAGGAAGCGTCCGACGATGATGAGTGTGGCGGTCATGGGAATCGATGGCATCCTAGGAAAGCGGGAGCCAGCTTTAGCCAAGAAGACGCGACGTTTCTAGGCGGCGCGCCGCGTTGTGGGGACGGCCAGTTCGGCATTTCCCCGGCCGTTGCGCTTGGCGCGGTAGAGGGCGATGTCGGCGGCCTGGACCAGGCGTGCGGGCGAGCCGGGAAAGTCTTCGCTGCGGGCCATGCCGATGCTGGCGCCGATGCGCAATCGCCGGCCGCTCAGGTCGATGGGCTGGTCGAAGCGCGCATCGAGGGCGGCAAGATAGTCATCGAGCCCGCTCGCGTCGCGAACGACGGCGAATTCGTCGCCGCCGATGCGGGCGACCAGGTCGTCGCGGCCCGCCGTCTCCCGCAGGTGCCGGCCGACGATCTGCAGCACCGCGTCGCCGGCCGAATGCCCGAGCGCGTCGTTGACGGATTTGAAGCCATCGAGATCGAACATCACCAGCACGATTCCCGGCCCGCCTTGGGCAGCGATGGCGAACCGGCTATCGAGGCCGGTATCGAAGGCGCGGCGATTGCCGAGCCCGGTCAGCGTGTCGGTGAGCGCGAGGCGCGAGGCAGCGGCGCGGCGGCGGTCGAGCCGGTTGCTGACGGCGACGACGCGCCAGCCGATGATGGCGACGAGCAGCGTGAACACCACGCCGGCGGCAATCCGGACGGGCGCGACGATCTCGAAGGTTCGCGTGCCGAAGAGCTGCGGTGTCCAGGCGACCACGCGATCGCTGCCCAGGGTAATCGCGACCGCGGCTTCGCCGGGCTGCACGTCGCGTGCGACGGTGAGCCGGGCACCGCGAAGGCCAAGTGTGTCCGACATCGCGTCGAGGGTGATTTCATTGAGGCCGCCTGGCATGCTGGCCATGGTCCGCGACACCTGCGCGACTTCACGCGATCGGGCCGAGTCATCGATCATGGCCACGGCCTGGATCGAGGCGAGGATGAGGAAGGCGACGATGAACAGGGTGCAGGCGAGGCCGGACAGGATCAGCAGCGACAGTTGACGCAGCGCCCTGGTGTCGGCATGCGCCTCCGCCGCGTGTCCCGCGATGCCCCGACTCTCTAACGCCGCCGCACTCAGCACTCAAACCCCCGGCAATCGCGTGAAGCCTACGCGATTTCGCTTAGGGGTTCGTTACCGGCGAGACGGTCGCTATTCCGCCGGCTCGACCACGTCCTTGCGCATCGGGTTGTTGGGATGCGTGGTCCAGTTGGCGTATTTGCCGGTGACGACGCGGCCGGTGCGCTCGTCGATCGTGCCGGGCGCCAACTGTTCCATGGTGATGCAGTCTTCGACCGGGCAGACGTTGACGCACAGATTGCAGCCGACGCACTCGTTGTCCATCACCTCGAAATGGCGGACGCCGTTCTTTTCCCGGGTGATCGCCTGGTGCGAGGTGTCTTCGCAGGCGATATGGCAGCGGCCGCATTTGATGCAGAGGTCCTGATCGATGCGCGCCTTGGTGATGTATTCGAGATTGAGGTACTGCCAGTCGCTGACATTGCGCACCGCGCGGCCGGCGAAATCGTCGATCGTGACGTAGCCTTTTTCGTCCATCCAATTGGAGAGGCCCGAGATCATCTCCTCGACGATCTTGAAGCCATAGACCATGGCGGCGGTGCAGACCTGCACATTGCCGGCGCCGAGCGCCATGAACTCGGCAGCGTCGCGCCAGGTGGTGATGCCACCGATGCCCGAGATTGGCAGGCCGTAGGTTTCGGGATCGCGGGCGATCTCGGCCACCATGTGGAGGGCGATGGGTTTTGCCGCCGGGCCGCAATAGCCGCCATGGCTGCCCTTGCCGTCGATGGTTGGCATCGGCGCCATCAGATCGAGATCGACATTGGTGATCGAGTTGATGGTGTTGATGAGGCTGACCGCATCGGTGCCGCCATTCTTCGCGGCACGTGCCGGGCGGCGCACATCGGTGACGTTGGGCGTCAGTTTGGTAATCACCGGCATGCGCGAATATTGCTTGCACCAGCGCACGACCATTTCGACGTACTCAGGCACCTGCCCCACAGCGGCGCCCATGCCGCGTTCGCTCATGCCGTGCGGGCAGCCGAAATTGAGCTCGATGCCGTCGCAGGCGGTCTCTTCGACCAGCGGCAGGATCGCCTTCCAGGCGTCCTCCTCGCACGGCACCATGATCGAGGCGATAACGGCCCGATCCGGCCAGCGCATCTTGACGGCCTTGATCTCGCGAAGGTTCTTCTGCAGGTCGCGATCGGTGATGAGCTCGATGTTGTTAAAGCCTATCAGCCGGCGGTCACCGGCCCAGATGGCGCCGTAGCGCGGACCGTTGACATTGACGACCGGCGGCCCGGCCTCGCCCAGCGTCTTCCAGACCACGCCGCCCCAGCCCGCCTTGAAGGCGCGCTCGACATTGTACTCCTTGTCCGTCGGCGGCGCGGAGGCCAGCCAGAACGGATTGGGCGATTTGATGCCGACGAATGTGTTGCGAAGATCAGCCATGTGACTTCTCCTTCAGGCCGACGCGGCCCGCTGCGGACGGAGCAGAAAGTTGAGTTGAACGATCCAGCGTTTCTTGCGCGGCTCGGCGCGCGGGTGGGTCAGGTTGAGTTCGTAACGGCAGGCAAAACGTTCGCCATGCGGATCATTGGTGCTGTCGAATTCACGACCCTGGCCGGCGGTCCAGTTGATGAGGGCCACGTTGGCGCGGATCGAGTGGTCGCGATAGCTGAGCGTGGCATACTCGCCTGCCGGAAGCGCGCCCGAATGGACGCGCTCCCCAACCGGGGCACCTTCCGGGGTCAGGACGCCGACTTCAATGTCCATCGGGCCGCGCATGTCGATCACGTTGAGGCGCATGAACGCGGGGCCGTGCTGGCCGACGCCGTGCACATCCAGCCAGGCGAAAAGTTCGGTCCAGAGCCTGTCGCGCACAGCAAGCATGCCGCGGAACGGGGCAACGACGCCTATTCCGAGATAGGGCAGCGCGGGACGTCGTTCGATGGTGGGTCCAGCGATGAGCTCCATGCCGCCTCCGTCAAGCCACCAGGAACCGGTTGATGCTCTCGGCCGCGTCGCGGCCTTCGGCAACGGCGGTCACCGTGAGGTCGTCGCCGCCGGTGGCGCAGTCGCCGCCGGCCCAGACTTTGGTCATGGTGGTGCGGCCCTCGGCATCGACCTCGATCTTGCCGCCAGTGATGGTGACGCCTTCACCGTCGGTGGCGAGGGTCTGGCCGATGGCCTTGAATACCTGATCGCAGGCGATGATGGTCGTTTCGCCGGTCGGCTTCAGGGAGCCCGATGCATCGAGCGCCATGTAGCTGAGTTCGATGCCGGTGACCTTGCCGTCCGACACGACAACCTGCCTGGGGGCGAGCCAGTGGCGAATGGTGACGCCCTTGCTCGCTGCAAGATCCTGCTCGAAGCCGGAGGCGTTCATCTGCTCCTTGCCGCGGCGGTAGACCATGGTCACTTCCTCGGCGCCGAGGAGTTTTGATTGCACGGCGGCATCGACCGCCGTCATGCCGCCGCCGATGACGACGACCCGGCGTCCGACGAGCAGGCTGGACAAATCGGTGGCCTGGCGCAGCGTTGCGATGAAGTCGATGGCGTTGTCGACGCCGTCGGCGTCTTCGCCGTCGGCCCGCAGCGCGTTGACGCCACCGAGGCCCATGCCGAGGAACACCGCATCGTACTTGCCGGTCAGATCGCTGAGCGTGAAGTGCTCGCCGAAGATCTTGCCGGTCTCAATGCTGATGCCGCCGATGGCGGTGACGTAGTCCACCTCGGCCTGTGCGAAGCCGCCGGGAGTCTTGTAGGAGGCGATGCCATATTCGTTGAGGCCACCGGCCTTGGGGCGTGCATCGAAGATGACGACGTCATGGCCATGCATCGACAGGCGGTGCGCGGCGGAAAGGCCCGCCGGACCGGCGCCGACGATGGCGACGGTCTTGCCGCTCGGTGCCGCGCGGGTGAAAAACTGCACGTCCTCGGCCATCGCGACATCGGTGGCGAAACGCTGGAGCTGGCCGATCTTGACGGGCTTCCCCTCGGCGGCTTCACGCACGCAGGCTTCTTCGCACAGCTGCTCGGTGGGGCAGACGCGGGCGCACATGCCGCCCAGAATGTTCTGCTCGAAGATGGTCTCGGCGGCGCCCAGCGGATTGTCGGTGAGGATCTCGCGGATGAACAGCGGGATGTCGATGCTCGTCGGGCACGCGGTCTGGCAGGGGGCGTCGTAGCAGAAGTAGCAGCGGTCGGCTTCGACGAAGGCTTCGTGGCGGTCGAGCGGCGGATGGAGGTCGCCGAAATTGACCGCATACTGCTCGGGCGCGAGCCGCCCCGGCGCGATCCCGTCCTTCAGCATCCCCTCGCCCATCCGTGTAGCCTCCACTAGAACAGGTCAGGAACGGCGCTTGGAACCGTTCCAGACTGAGGACGCTAGCACAGCCGGATATTTTATCAATTGGTCAAATATTGGAACGGCCCCGAGGGCTGAAGGCGTCAGGGGGCGACGGTGATCTGGTTGAGCGGAAGGGTGTCGAGCCGGTTTTGCAGGGCAATACCAGGCACCGAGGCAGTGCAGGCGCCGCTCGAGGTGACACGACCATCGCGAATGCTCAGGATCTCGCCGGCGCCGAGGGCGCCAGGGTTGCGGTATTGGAAGGATCCCGCGGGGATGGCGTAGCTGTAAACGGTGCCGGCCGGAATCGCCGTCGACCCGGTGTTGTTCATCACCACCGAGCTCGAATTGGTCGTGCCGCCCAGCGGCGTGGTGAGGACAAGATAGATGGTCGCGCAGTTCAGATTGCGCTTCAGCGCCGCCGCGTCGGCGGACATCGCTGGCAGGGCTGCGAGCCCCAGAGCCGCAAGGAAAGCAACGGATCGCGTAGTGCCGGACATTCTTCCACCTCATGAAAGCGTCGCCCCCGGCGCTGCCATCCTAGCACCGCGTGGCGGCTAGAGGAACTGGGCGCTCAGCACCGCGAGGCCGACGAAGGCGGCGATGAAGGCGGTGCCGATGAGCGGCCCCCAGCCCAGCCACCAGAGCTGGCTGCCGCGCGGGTCCCTGCGGACGAGGCTGAAGCCCATCGCCACAAGGGCGACGACGAGGGCGGTGCCCTGCCAGGTGAGGAACAGCTCGATGCGGTCGCGGGCGCGCGCTGCCGGATCGGCGCCCGCCGGCATCATGTAGGTGAGGAACAGCGACCCCACGACCAGCAAGGCCCAGCCGCCGACGAGGATGCTTGGCAAAATTTTCATGCGGAGGCCTTCATGACGCACGTGCGGCGCAAATTGGAACATCGTGTGCCAAGCCCCGCAGGAATAGCGTCCCGACTACTAAATGTAGTGTCAATGGAGCCGATGTCGCGTGCGGCACATCGGCAACAGTTCCTTAACCGCCTTCTTGCGCCCGATTCCTCCCACATTGTCGCCACAGCCCCTGCCTAACCCGCGCCGGTCGTTAACTAGCGTGAGTATGTAGTAGTTGATTAAGCACATCGTTGTCGTCGCCGCCCTTGTCACGGGTAGTATGTCGTTCGTGACCGGGGAGACTTTGGCGGCCGGCAGCAATCAGTGCGGTACCGCCTCCTGGTACGGTCCCGGATTCAACGGCAAGACAGCCGCGTCCGGCGAACGCTTCAACCAGAACGCCATGACCGCTGCACACAAGTCCCTCCCCTTCGGCACCAAACTCAAGGTGACCAACCAACGGACGGGGAAGACGGTGACGGTGAAAGTCAATGATCGCGGGCCCTATCATGGCGGCCGCATCATCGATCTCAGCAAGGCCGCAGCTTCGCAACTGGGCATTGTGGACGCCGGCACCGGCAAAGTGTGCCTCACGAGAGTCTGACGCAAAGCGTCTTGCAGCAGACACAAAGCGGGACGTCCCCAAAGGGGGCGTCCCTTTTGTCTTTCTTTGCACCAATGAGGGCGTCTCCCTTGTTTGCGCTATTGTTCGCCGAGCCATGCCGCCATCTGGCTTAGAGCTGCATTCCAGTTGATGGTGATCTCGTTGACGCTCCAGGCCTGGATGTCATCGACGTAGCAGGTTTGTGGCGCGCAACCCTGTTCGCCGAACAGCTGCTGGGCGACCGGATCCTGGATCGAGGAATTGGGACCGCCGGCGAGCGAGCCTTTCGGCGGTTCGGGCATGTCGGCATTGACGGATTTCGCGAACCAGCGCGAGTGCTGGTTGTGGGCGAATTTGTCGCCATAGCCGGTGACGTAGCTGAGGTTGAGCGCGTTGCGGCCGAAGATGTAGTCCATCGCCTCGATGGCGCCGTCGCGATATTTTTCGCGGCCGGAGATGTCGTAGGCCGACGCAAGGACGATGGCGTTCTGCAGCACGAGGTGGTTGGAGCCCCAGTCGTATTTGCCCAAGGGCGGCGAGTAGGTCTGGCCGAAGGGTTCGTTGACCTGCAGCGCCAGCAGGGTGTCAGCGCCATCGAGCACCGACTGGCGGATCGCCGCGGCGTCGGGGCCGGAGAAGCGGTTCGGTTCGCGGGCAAGGGTGAGGCGGGCGAAGGCGGCGACCGATTGCCAGCTAAAGCCCTCGGGGCGGAAGACGTCGCCGGACCAGTGCGGCGAGGCTTTGAGGTCGGCGAGGTAAGCGGGATTGCCGGTGGTGATGAACAGTTCGGCGGCAGCCCAGTAGAATTCGTCGCTCACATCTTTGTCGTCATAGGGTCCGCCGCCGGAGTTGCCATCGGCGGCGGGGGCATAAATGGCCGGGTGGGCTTTGGCGGCGGCGTAGCTCTTGATGGCGGCAGCACGGAGCCTGTCGACGAAGGGTTTGTCGAAGCGGCGGAGATAGCGCGAACCGGCGGCGGCGACGGCGGCGAAGTTGAGGGTGGCCGCGGTGGACGGACGGTGCAGTTCGCGGAGCTTGTCGTCGTTCGACGGCAGCAATGGAATGCCGGTCCATTCGTTGTCGTGCACCTTGTGATGCACCATGCCGGCAAGCAGCTGACCGTCGGGGACGACCATCTTGAGCATCCATTCGAGCTCCCAGCGGACCTCATCGAGCACATCGGGGACCCGATTGCCGTGCTCGGGGATGCGCAGCGTGCCATCGCGGATGCGGACGGGTTCACCGGAGCGCGACGCGCGGCGGAAGGCGGCGATCAGCTGGCCGGCGGAGATACCGCCATTGACGACGTATTTGCCCTGGTCGCCGGCGTCGTACCAGCCGCCGCTGACGTCGAGCAAGTAGTCGCAGGTCCAGGGCTCGCCATAGATCGCCTGGCTGACCGCGGCCGGCTGGCAGGGGACGGCGGTGTCGCCCGTGTTGGGCGCGACACCGATGTGACCGGCGGGACGGCCATAGCCCGCGCCGACGATGGCCGGGTCGATCGCGATGCCTGAGCGGACAGGATAGAAGTAGCTCATCGCGTCGACAACGAGGGTTTGGTAAAGGTCGGCGCGGATGTCGAAGGGATAGCTGGTCTGGCCGTCGATTCTGATGGTTAGGCCTTCGCCGGTGGCGGTGGTGGTGGAGAAATCGAGGGTGTGCACCTTGACGCCGGCGGTGGGATCGAGGCCGCGCGGGGTGGTCATGCCTTCGAACAGCGCTGCGCCGGTGGCGTCGAGCAGCTTGAACGGGAGGGCCGTGGCGCTGTCGCTGACGAGGGTCGCGTGCTTGGGACCGTTGGGCAGGTAGCCCACCTGGTTGACGCGAATGCGGGGGCCGGTGTCGGGTATGTAGGCTTCAACGGTCGTGCCGCCTTTGAGCGAGACGTTGTCGAGGCAGAAGGTCCAGGGCTCCTTGGAGCCGCCGAGCTGGAAGACGATCTGCGCATCGGCGCGATCGACAGGCGCCTTGAACTTGCGGATTGCCACCTTCTGCTCGAGGCCGGCGCGGGGCGTCGCTTCAGTGTAGGAGGTGTAGGGGTCGACCGGCATCTGGACGAGGGCGCGGACGGGGCCGGCGGGATCGCCGCGGTAGGCGAAGCTGAATTCGTAGCTCTCGCCCTTCGCCAGCGGCAGATCGTTGGTGCCGACGATGGCGTCCCAGGGGTTGGTGGTGCCACCAGGGACCAGGGTACAGAGCTGGCCGTCCTTGAGCTCGAGCGTGAGGTTTTGCGTCGCCCACCAGCCGGTGGCGTCGGCGAAGGCGCCGTTGGCGACAAGTTCCGCAGATGTGGAAATGGATGTGAGCGCCGGCACGATGGCCAGCGCAGCGAGCAAGCGCTTCATGTTCCCCTCCCAGAGTTGCGCAAGCTTGCGACCCCGGATCGCCGCCGTCAATCGAACAAGCTCACGAGCTCGAACTTCGTGACATCGACGAGGCCGAGGTCGGTGACGCGCAGTTGCGGGATGACCGGGAGCGCGAGGAACATGTGCTGCATCACGGCATTGTTGAGCAGGCAGCCGCAGGCGCGCATCGCTTCGATCAGTTTCTCGGATTTTTCGGCGACGATTTCCGCGCGTTCTTCGGACATGAGGCCGGCGATGGGGAGTTCGACCAGCGCCAGCTCCCTGCCCTTCGAAATGACGACGAAGCCGCCGCCGACCTCCTGCAGGCGATTGGCGGCGAGCGCCATGTCGTCGCGGTTGGTGCCGACGACGATCATCTGGTGGCTGTCATGGGCGACGGTGGAGGCCACGGCGACATCGGTGTCGTAACCAAAACCGGAGACGAAGGCGTTGACGATCTTGCCGGTGCCCTTGTGACGTTCGACGACGGCGACCTGCGCCACGTCCTGGAGGCGATCGGGACCGACGAGGCCGTTCTCGACGAACAGAACCTTTTGGAGCGCCCGCGTCGGCGCCTGGTTCTCGATGATGCCGATGACTTTGGCGGTGACCGAGTTCTTGCCGGCGGGCGCGGCGATCTCGAAGTCCGACGGGACGATGGTGCGGCCGACTTTTACGGTGCCCTTGGCGAAGTCGGGATAGGGGTAGGGTGCGATCTCACGGATCAGAATACCGTTCTCGGCCAGCACTTCGCCGCGGGCGATGACCATTTCAATCGGAAGCTGCACGAGGTCGGAACTGAGGATCAAATCGGCGCGGCGGCCGGGAGTGATGGAGCCGAGTTCACGCTCGAGGCCGAAATGCGTGGCGGTGTTGAGCGTCGCCATCTGGATGGCGGTGATGGGCGCAACACCGTGCGAGATGGCGTGGCGCACCGTGTGGTCCATGTGGCCGTCATTGATGAGCGTCGCGGCGAAGCGGTCGTCGGTGCACAGGATCACATTGCGCGAGTCGAGCTTGCCCTCGGTGATGGCCTTGACCTGCGGGCCGACGTCGTACCAGGCGGAGCCGAGGCGCAGCATAGCGCGCATGCCGAGGCGAACGCGGGCCACGGGATCGATGGGGCGGGTGCCTTCGTGATCGTCGGCCGGACCACCCGCGACGTAGCCGTAGAAGGCGCGGCCGAGATCTGTTGAGGCGTAGTGACCGCCGACGGTTTTGCCGGCGCGCTGGGTGGCGGCGATTTCGGCCAGCATCTTGCGGTCATTGGCTGCGACACCGGGAAAATTCATCATTTCGCCCAGCCCGATGATGTTGGGCCAGGTCATGGCTTCGGCCACGTCGTGCTCGTCGATCGAGGCACCGGCGTTCTCGAGGCCGGGGGCGGCGGGGACGCAACTGGGCATCTGCACGTAGACATTGGTGGGCATGGTCACGGCTTCGTCGTGCATCAGTTTCACGCCGGGCAGGCCGAGGACGTTGGCGATTTCGTGCGGGTCGATGAACATCGATGTGGTGCCGTGCGGGATCACGGCGCGGCAGAATTCGGTGACGGTGACCATGCCGGATTCGACGTGCATGTGGCCGTCGCACAGGCCGGGGACAAGGTAGCGATCAGCGGCGTCGATGACGGTGGTGTTTTCGCCGCGGGTGTAGTCGAGGTCGGGGCCGATGGCGGCGAAGCGGCCGGCCTTGATGGCGACGGAAATACCCGGGATGATCTCGCCCGAATGCACGTTCACCCAGCGACCGTTGGTGATCAGCACGTCGGCCGGCGCGCGGCCCATGGCGACATCGACCAGTTGCGGCGCGGTTTCGGACCAGGGGGCGATGGGCATGGGATGTTCCTTTGGACGCGATGCCGGATCAGACGGGGCGGGCGTGGGTTCGTCAAGCACGCCTCCGAGATTGTTTGCAGGAGCGAGACGCCCTGGGGCTTAGCGGGCGGTTTCTTGCGCGAGGATTTTCGCCCCACAATGTCATTCCCGCGCAGGCGGGAATCCACGGCCACAACCACTGGTGCGTGTGACTCCTGGATCCCCGCCTGCGCGGGGATGACAGTGGTGGGTGGGCGACGAAGGGTGGCTCTAACCTCGGTGGGATCGATGGAGCCCGACATGACGAGCGCATGGCGCAGTCGTCATGCTCCCCCGCGTGGG
>JBKJTB010000094.1:0-39779 GCA_046594305.1 Devosia sp.
TAGAGGCTCGCAAGCTTGCCGATGGTGGTGGTCTTGCCGGAACCGTTGACGCCGATCATCAGGATGACGAAGGGCTTGTGCCCACCCTCGATATCGAGCGGCAGGGCGACGGGGCCGAGGACTTTCTGCACTTCTGCGGCGAGGACCGCACGCACTTCATCAGGTGCTATATCGCGGTCGAAGCGATCCTTGCGGAGGGCTTCGGTGACCTGCGACGCCATGTCGATGCCGAAATCGGCCTGGATCAAAATGTCTTCGAGCTCGTCCAGCATGGCCTGGTCGAGCTTCTTCTTGGTGAAAACCGCCGCGATGCCGCCGGTAAGCTGGTCGGACGAGCGCTTGAGCCCGGTGGCGAGGCGCTGAAACCAGTTCTGCCTGGGCTGCGATGCCGTCGGCGGCAGCATTTCGGGGGGGCCGGGCACGTCGTCCGGAACGGGCGCCGGTGTCTCGGGGGCACCGAACAGCCGCTTGAGGAGGCCGGGTTTTGGGTCCGCCATCAGGCCGCAATCCTCAGTGCTTCGCCCGTGAGGCGATCCGCGCTCATGCCGGTGATGACGACCGGGACGAGCTCGCCGGCGGCGTGGCCGGGCATCGCGACCGGCAGGAACTGCTCGGTGCGGCCAACGGCGTTGCGTTCGACCAGAACCATTTCAGTGGTTCCGATACGACTTTCACATAGCGCATTATATTGCTGGTCCCCCAAAGTGCGAAGGCGGGCGGCGCGCGCCTTGCGGACCGGCACGGGCACCTGCGGCATGCGGGCAGCAGGAGTGCCCTGGCGGGCGGAATAGGCGAAGACGTGCAGGTAGCTGAGCCCGGCCTCTTCTACGATCCGCAGCGAGTTCTCGAACATCTCTTCGGTCTCGGTCGGGAACCCGGCGATGATATCGGCTCCGAACACCACGTCAGGGCGGAGCGCTCGGACCTTCGTCACGAATTCCAGCGTATCGGCGCGCAGATGGCGGCGCTTCATACGTTTGAGGATGAGGTCGTCGCCCGACTGGAGGCTAAGATGCAGATGCGGCATCAGCCGGCGGTCGGATGCTATGGCGTCGTAGAGCGCCTCATCGGCCTCGATCGAGTCGAGAGATGAGATGCGGAGCCGGGGCAGATCAGGGATGTGGCGGAGGATTGCCTGCACCAGCTTCCCAAAGCTCGGCCTGCCCGGAAGGTCGGCACCATAACTTGTGATATCGACGCCCGTCAGCACCAGTTCGCGGTGGCCGTTGCCGACCAGCCGCTTCATCTGCTCGACCACGGCGCCCATCGGCACCGAGCGCGACGGGCCGCGGCCATAGGGGATGATGCAGAAAGTGCAGCGATGGTCGCAGCCGTTCTGCACCTGGACGAACGCCCTTGTGTGACGGTCCATGCCCTCGATCAGATGACCGGCCTGCTCGCGCAGGGCCATGATGTCGTTGACCTGCACCTTGTCGTTGAGCTGAACGCCGAACGCGAAGGCTGTGTAGCTTTCGGCCTTCAGCTTGTCGGCATTGCCGATGACGAGATCGACCTCGTCCATGTCGGCAAACGACCGCGCCTCGGTCTGCGCGGCGCAGCCGGTGACGATGATCTTGCGGGCCGGTTCATCGCGGCGCGCCTTGCGGATTGCCTGCCTAGCCTGCTTTACGGCTTCCCCGGTGACGGCGCAGGTGTTGACGATCAGCGCGCCCGAAAGCCCGGCCTTCTCGGCCTCGGCCTTGATGACTTCGGACTCATAAGCATTGAGCCGGCAGCCGAATGTCAGCGTCTCAACCGCCATCAGGCGTCGGCCTTGTCGCGCGTCCACACGCCCGTCGCCGGATCGAGCTCGCCCGAGAACTCGTACTCTGCGGGGCCAGTCAATATAACATGGTCGTCAGCGCGCCACTCGACGACGAGATCACCACCCGGCACGGTGACAATCGCCTTGCGGCCGGTGCGCTTGGTGCGCGCTGCGTTCACCAGGGCCGCACAGGCGGCGGTGCCGCAGGCCCTGGTGAGACCGGCGCCGCGCTCCCAGGTGCGAAGGATAATGCGGGTCGGCGAGACGACCTGCGCGATCGAGATGTTGCAGCGTTCCGGAAACAGCGGATGGTTCTCGAGCAGCGGGCCGAAGCGGTCGAGCTGGTAGTTCCAGACGTCGTCCTCGACCCAGAAGGTGACGTGCGGATTGCCCATCGAGACGGCCGACGGGGTGTGCAGCACCGGCGCGTCGATGGGCCCGATCTGGAGTTCTATGCCTGTGGTGTCGTAGAATTCTTCGGCCAGCGGGATTTCGTCCCAGCCCATGCGCGGCTTGCCCATATCGACGCTGATGAGGCCGTCCGGGTGCTCCTCGCCGGTCAAAATCCCGGCCAGCGTCTGGAACACGAAGCTCTTCCTGCCGGTCTCGGCGCTCAAAGCCTGCACGACGCAGCGCATGCCATTGCCGCAGCCTTCGGCGCGCGAGCCGTCGGAATTAGTGATTTCGATATAGGCAAACGTGTCGGGCGACCGCGGGTCGTGGATCGACATGATCTGGTCGAACTTGGTCGCCGGATCCGCATTGATCGTTACCGCGGCGCCGGGACTCATGCGATCGGCACGGCCGCGCATATCGGCAACGATAATCTCGTTGCCGAGCCCGTTCATCTTGAGAAAAGGGGCGCTGCTCATGAGGCGCTATATGGCGGAACCGGGCGCAAATTGCCAGTCCGCGTTGACTCGGCAGGCTTTCCCGCCTAATGACCGCCGACTTCGCTCAGGCAAGACCTGAACAGCCGACCGGGACCCGCAAAGGTATAAAGAGCTCCCCTAGGCAAACACCCCGCAGCGCGATGCGCCCCGGGGTGTGTTTGGCGTTTGCGCCTGAGCCAACCATATCCGGTGCCGCGGCTGCTTGCAGCGGAACCAAAGGACCAAAAATGTTCGAGAGCCTTAGCGACCGGCTTGGCAAAATCTTCGACGGCCTCAAGGGGCGCGGCGCGCTCAATGAAGCGGACGTCGATGCAGCGCTGCGCGAAGTTCGCCGCGCGCTGCTCGAGGCCGACGTTTCGCTCGAAGTGGTCAAGGCCTTCGTCGAGCAGGTGCGCGAGCGCGCCGTGGGCGCCGAAGTCACCCGCTCGGTGACACCCGGCCAGCAGGTCATCAAGATCGTCCATGACGAGCTGGTGAAGGTGCTGGGCGAGACGGCGGTGCCGCTCGATTTCAATGCCGTGTCGCCGGTGCCGATCCTGATGGTCGGCCTCCAGGGCTCGGGCAAGACCACCACCACCGCCAAGATCGCCAAGCGGCTCAAGGAGCGGCAGGGCAAGAAGGTGCTGCTGGCGTCGCTCGATACGCGCCGCCCGGCGGCGATGGAGCAGCTGCGCGTGCTCGGCGAGCAGATCGGCGTCGATACGCTGCCGATCGTCACCACTGAAACGCCGGTCCAGATCGCGCGGCGCGCGCTGAGCGAGGGCCGGCTCGGCGGCTACGACGTGCTGATCCTCGATACGGCGGGCCGCACCCATATCGACGAAGAGCTGATGGCGGAGACGGCCGAGATCAAGGCCGCCACCAATCCGCACGAAATCCTGCTGGTTGCCGATTCGCTGACGGGCCAGGATGCGGTCAATCTCGCGCGCTCGTTCGATGCGCGTGTCGACCTCACGGGTATCGTCCTCACCCGCGTCGACGGCGATGGCCGTGGTGGCGCGGCGCTGTCGATGCGGGCCGCGACCGGCAAGCCGATCAAGCTGATCGCCACCGGCGAAAAGCTGGACGCGCTCGAGGATTTCCATCCGAGCCGCATTGCCGACCGCATCCTCGGCATGGGCGACATCGTCTCGCTGGTCGAGAAGGCGGCACAGAACGTCTCGGCCGAAGACTCGGCCAAGATGGCCAAGAAGCTGCGGAAGGGCACCTTCGATCTCGAGGATCTGCGCGGCCAGCTGCAGCAGATGAAGAAGATGGGCGGCATGGGCGCGCTGATGGGCATGATGCCCGGCATGGGCCAGATGAAAAAGCAGATGGCCGGCAGCAGCGCGATGGACGACAAGGTGTTCGACCGCCAGATCGCCGTCATCAACTCGATGACCAACGCCGAGCGCGCCAACCCCGATCTGCTCAACGCCAAGCGCCGTATCCGCATCGCCAGCGGCTCGGGCACCCGGGTCGAGGACGTTAACAAGCTGATGAAGCAGCACCGCCAGATGGCGGACATGATGAAGAAGGTGTCGAAGGGCGGGCTGGGCAATCTCGCCGGCATGTTCGGCGGCAAGCTTGGCGGCAAGCTTGGCGGCATGATGCCGGGGCTGGGCAACATGCCCGACCCCGCCACCATGGACCCCAAGGAATTGGAGCGCATGGCGCGCCAGATGGGCATCGATCCCGCATCGATCCCGCAGGCGCCGGCTGCTCCCAAAGACATTTCGCAAAAGCTGCCCAGCGATGTGGGCGAGCTCCTGAAATCCGGATCGGGCATGCCCGGTCTTGGCGGCACCGGCCGCTTCCCTGGCCTGCCCGGCTTCGTGCCCAAGAAGAAATAGACCAAGAAATAGACCAGAACACCGATCCACTCATCCAAAGGACTAAAGCATGTCTCTCAAGATCCGCCTTGCTCGCGCCGGCACCAAGAAGCGCCCGTACTACCACATCGTGCTCGCCGACGCCCGCTCGCCGCGCGACGGCCGCTTCATCGAGAAGGTCGGCAGCTACGACCCGATGCTGGCCGATGATACGAAGCGTGTCGTGCTCAACACCGAGCGCGCCACCCATTGGCTGAGCGTCGGCGCCGTGCCGACCGACCGCGTGCTGCGCTTCCTCGCCGCCGCCGGCATTGCCAAGCGCGACCCCCGCAACAATCCCGAACGCGCCGTTCCGGGCAAGAAGGCCACCGAGCGCGTCGAAGCCCGCGCCAAGGCCGCCGCCGACAAGGCCGCCGCTGACGCCGCTCCCGCGCCGGCCGAAGCTCCGGCCGCCGAGTAAGCAATGGCGGACATGTCGTCCAGGAAGCTGCTCATGGGCCGCATCGGTGCGGCCCATGGCATCAAGGGCGAGGTCCGCATCGTATCGTTCACCGAGGAGCCGCTGGCGCTCCTCGACTACGGTCCGCTGGTGACCAACAAGCCCGGACTCGTGATCGAGATTTTGTCGGCACGCGCCACGACCAATGTGCTGGTCGCGAGGATCAAGGATGTCGGCGATCGGTCGGCCGCCGAAAAGCTCAACGGGGTCGAACTGTTCGTCGATCGCGACAAGCTGCCGCCGCCCACGGACGACGACGATTTCTACCACGCCGATCTGATCGGGCTCGATGTCCGTTTGTCGGATGGCACGGTGATCGGCCAAGTGACGGCGATCCCCAATTTCGGGGCCGGCGATCTGATCGAAGTGCGCGATGCGCGCTCGGGCGACACCTACCTCTATCCCTTCACCAAAGCCGTGGTGCCGGAGATCCGGATCGCTGAGGGCTTCCTGGTGATCGAGGTGCCGGTGGACGCCGACCCATCCGAGGAGGAGCCCGATTGAGCTTTGCCGCGGACGTCGTCACGCTGTTCCCTGAACTGTTTCCCGGCCCGCTCGGCGCCTCGGTGATCGGCCGCGGCGCGGGCGAGGGCTTGTGGTCGCTACGGCTGACCCAGCTTCGCGATTTCGCGACCGACAGGCACCGCTCGGTGGACGACACGCCGGCCGGCGGCGGCGCCGGCATGGTGCTGCGGGCCGATGTGCTGGCGGCGGCAATCGACAGTGTCGCTGACCAGAACGATCCGCGGCCGCGACTGCTGATGAGCCCGCGCGGCAAGCCGCTGAATCAGGCGCGGGTGCGCGCCCTGGCGGCGGGGCCTGGCGTGGTAATCGTCTGCGGTCGCTTCGAGGGCATCGACGAGCGTGTGATCGAGGCACGCAATCTCGAGGAAGTGTCGATCGGCGACTATGTGCTGGCGGGCGGCGAGGTCGCGGCGATGGCCCTGCTTGAGGCCGTGGTGCGATTGATCCCCGGCGTGCTCGGTGCAGAGGACAGTCACGCCGACGAGAGTTTCGAGAACGGTGTTCTGGAGTATCCGCATTATACGCGGCCGGCGCTGTTCGAGGGCCGCGAGATCCCCGCCGTGCTGACCAGCGGCGACCACGGCAAGGTGGAGCGCTGGCGGCGCGAGGCGAGCGAAAAGCTCACCCGGACGCGCCGCCCTGACCTCTTGCGCTAGCTGTTGGCCACCAGCCGCTTGATCTTTTCGAGCGCCGTGCCGGTGTCCTCGCCATAGGCAATGGTGCCGGTGAACTCGCCCTTGGAGTTGACGAGAAACACCGAGGCCGTGTGGTTCATGAGATAGGTGCCGTCGGCGTTGGGCACCTTCTCGGCGACGACGCCCCAGTCCTTGACCACCTTGTCGATCTCGGCCTGCGAACCGGTGACGCCGACGATGCGGTCGGACACAAAGCTCACATAGTCGCCGAGGATGGCCGGCGTATCGCGTTCCGGATCGACGGTGACGAATACGCCTTGCAGGGTCTTCGCCTCATCGCCCAACGCTGCGAACCAGCCCTGCATTTCGCCCATCGTGGTGGGGCAGACGTCGGGACAGTGGGTGTAGCCGAAGAACAGCAGCGACGGTTTGCCGATGAACAGCGATTGATCGACCGGATCGCCACGCTGATCGACCAGCGCGAACTGCCCGCCGCCGGGGCCGCCGACAATCGCTGGCCGATAGATGTAGAGGACGGTCGCGCCGATCGCGGCGACGATGACGAGGGCCCAGAGGACGATGCGGAAAATTCGCATGCTCACATCCCTTCCATGTCGTGCGACGGCTCGTCGGCATTGATGGCGCCGACGGCCAACTGGATGTCCACGCTGCCCGCCTTCTCGAAGGTCAGGGTCACCGGGATGCTGCTGCCTTCGGCGAAAGCCTGCTTGAGATCCATGAACATGATGTGGACGCCGCCGGGCGACAGCGCCACCGATCCACCCGCCGGAATGAGCAGCCCATCGGGGAGTTCCGTCATCTTCATGACGTCGCCTTCCATTTTCATTTCGTGGATTTGCGCCACGCCGGCGGCGGGCGATGCGGCCGAGACCAGCCGGTCGTCGCTCGCCCCCTTGTTGGCGATGGTCAGATAGCCGGCGCCGACCGGAGCGTTCGGCAACGTGGCGCGGGTGAAGGCACCGCTGATCTCAAGCTCGCCGAGACTCACAACGGCGGGAGTGCCATGCTCGTGGCCTTGATCGCCCCCGGCGCTGGCGGTCAACAGCGGCGCCGGATGCTCGAGGCTATGCGCATCGGTACCGTCGGCCGCGAGCTGATCCCAGGCCACGCTCAGGGCGCCGCAGTGCTGCGTCACCACGAAGGGCAGCTTCGTGCCCGGCTCGACGCCCCGCACGCTGCCCTGAATGACGAACTCGTCGAACAGGTCGTCGGGAAGATTGCCGCCCGACCAGCGGATCGCCAGCGCGCCCGAGGTCACGGGGCTGCCGTGGACATCATAGGTTTTGGCGTAGTCGCCCTTGCTCACCTCGATGCTCCAGCCGGCCTGGGCCTGCGGTTTGGCCGCCACAAAACCCTCGGGGAGGGTGACATCGATGGCATCGATGGGCGCCCCATCGCAGCCGTGCGGAATCGACAGCGCCACCTTGACGGTCGCGCCGATGGCCGCCTCGGACGGGCTGATACCGGCATGGGCGAAGGCAGGCAGGGGCAGGCAGAGCGCGGCGATGGTCGCGAGGCGCAGAGGAAGTGTGTGCATGATGCTTTTCTCGTCTGATGCAATGGCCGCAGCAGCGCGGACCGGTTGCTGATGATCGTTCGGATGAAGACGGATCAGACGAGGGTGGGTGGGCCGCGTGGTTGCGCGATGCGCGTATGGACCGGCGGCTCGAACGCGACGGCTGGGTCGGCATAGGCGACGGAGAGCGCTTCGAACGCCACGGGCTCGATGCAAATAGGCGCCGGCGGTAAATCCGCCCCGCCGCCGATACGGCAGGCATGGCACGGCGAATGGGCCGGCGAATCGGGCAGCAGCGGATCGCCGCACCAGCTGTCGGGCGTGACGCGGAAATCACCCGAGGCGGTGACGGCGACATGGCCGAAATTGAGGAAAATCAGCGCAACCACGAGGAGTGCGAGAAGGGTCTCGCGCAGATAGGGCCGCGTTGCAAAGCCATGCCGGTTCATGGGTCCGCTCTATAGCAGAGCCCGCGCCGGGTGCATGCGGCAAATCTGCGCCGCGATATTGATCGGGCCGCAGAGACCTGACACAGATAGTGGCGACGGTGCCCGAAAGGGTGAAACGGGAAGCCGGTAAGTGCCGGCGCCGCCCCCGCGACTGTAACGGACAAATCCCCTCCTCAGCGGCCACTGGTTTGCGACTGGGAAGGCGAGGCGGGTGTCCGGAGCCAGGAGACCGGCCGTCATCGTGCTGTTTCAACCCAGGGACGGTGGGTCCCGAAAGGACTTTTTATGCGCGCGCTGACTTCGCTTCTCGCCCTCACATTGATCGCTCTGCCGACCGCCGTTTTCGCCCATACCGGCGCCGGCGATGCGCATGGCTTCCTCCACGGCTTCATGCATCCGGTCGGCGGCATCGACCACATCCTCGCGATGGTCGCCGTCGGTGTCTTCGCCTTTGTGCTCGGCGGCCGGGCGCTGATCCTCGTGCCGCTCAGCTTCGTGGGCATGATGGCGGTAGGCTTTGTGCTCGGCACCAATGGCGTGACCCTGCCCTATGCCGAACTCGCCATCGCGCTGAGCTCGATCGTCATCGGCGGCGTCGCGGCGCTGGGCAAGCGCATGCCGGTCGTCGCGGCGATGGCGCTGGTCGGTGGCTTTGCGACCTTCCACGGCTGGGCGCACGGCACCGAGATGCCGGCCGATGCCGGGGCGCTGACCTATGCGCTTGGCTTTGTGGCGGCGACGGCGCTGCTGCACGCCTCGGGCATTGCGGCCGCCATGGGCGTCGCGGCAGTGACCGGCAAGTACGGCAAAATCGTCGCGCGGATCGCCGGCGGCGCCTTCGCGCTGGGCGGCATCGGCGTTTTGGCTGGGTGGCTCTGACAGGAACCAGCGGGGGTGCGGCACGCTCGTCGTTGAGCGCCCGCACGCCCTAGACTCTTGGGCGTTTCTGCTCTATAGGCGCGCTCGCTTCCCCTACGTGGGCGGCCAATAAGACAAAAAACCTCCGTAACAACCAAGACCGGGCGGTTGGAGAAAGTCCTCCAGCGAAACGCCCCATTGAAAAGATCAGAACGGATCATCGCATGCCCAATATCATTGCCGAGATCGAGAAAGAGCAGCTCGATAAACTCGCCGCGAAGGCCAACCATCCCGATTTCACCCATGGCGATACCGTCAAGGTGTGGGTGAAGGTTCGCGAAGGCGAGAAGGAACGTCTCCAGGCTTACGAAGGCGTCGTCATCGCCCGCTCCGGTTCGGGGCTCAATGAGAGCTTCACCGTCCGCAAGATTTCCTACGGCGAAGGCGTGGAACGTGTGTTCCCCGTGCTGTCGCCGAATGTCGACCGCGTGGAAGTCCTGAAGCGCGGCAAGGTGCGTCGCGCCAAGCTCTATTACCTGCGCGATCGTCGCGGTAAGTCGGCGCGCATTTTCGAATCGACCAACGCGCGCACCAAGAAGATCGAGGCCGGCGAGCGCGATGCCGCCACCGAGGCCAAGGCCGCCCGCGAAGCCGAGAAGGTCGCCGCCGCCGAGGCGCTGGCCCGCGAGATGGCTGAGAAGGATGCCGCCGAGGCAGCAGCCGCAGCCGCGTCTGCAGCAGCAGCCGAGCCCAAGGCCGAGTAAGAAGTCTCAGGGGCGCCAAGCCCCTTGCCAATTTCCGAAACCCGGCCATCTATCGCGGCCGGGTTTTTTGTTTCGAGGAGTTGAGTGTGGCGAGTCCGGCCGATCGTGCCGAAACAGCCCGCGCATTGCGCGAGGAGGCTTACGCTTTTCTCTCCGATTCCGGCCTGTTCGCACTGCTCCAGGAAACGTTCGCCGAGCCCGCCGTCACCGGCAGCGCCAGCTACGATTTGATGGTGTGGCGCGACATCGACATCTGCCTCGCGGTCGAGGCCGACCGCTGGATCGAGTGGATGGCGTTCGGCAACACGCTGGTCAAACTGTTCGATGATATCGGCATGCCACTGCACGAGGCGAGCTTCGTCAACGACTGGGTGGACCCCCATCCGCTCGGCCCAGGGCTCTGTTGGGGCCTCAAATTCAAGGACCAGAACGGCAACCGCTGGAAGGTGGACATCTGGGGTTTCGAGCCCTTCGACTACGCCGTGCGCCAGGCCCGCGACTATGCGCTGAAGATCGACCTCAACGATTGCGACCGCGACCTGATCCTCCGGCTCAAGACCGAAGCGCGGACGCGCGACAATTACTATGGCGTCAGAGTATCGGGCTTCGACATCTACCAGTTCGCCATCGCCAAGGCCGGCGAGAGCCTCAGCGTGCTGGAGATGTGGAAGATGAAGCAGTAGGTTTTGCCTCGTCCCGGAGTGATCCTATGCCCTCATACATCTGCACCACCTGCGGCGTCGGCTATGCCGAGACCAATGCGCCACGTGAAACCTGCCTGATCTGCGCCGACGAGCGGCAATATGTGAACGCCAAGGGCCAGAGCTGGACGACGCTCGACGAGCTCGTCGTCGACCACGTCAACGACTGGCACGAGGTGGAGCCGGGCCTCGTCGGGCTCGCCAGCAAGCCGCAGGTGGCGATCGGCCAGCGGGCGCTCATCATCGAGCGGCCCGGCGGCGGCGTGATGTGGGATTGCACCCCTGTGATCACCGATGCGGCGCTCGAGGCGATTAGTGCGAAGGGCGGCATCACGGCCATCGCGATCTCGCATCCGCATTTCTATTCGACCATGGTCGACTGGAGCCGGGCGCTGGGCGGGGTGCCGATTTACCTGCACGAAGACAACCGCGATTACGTCATGCGGCCCGACCCGGCGATCCAATACTGGACCGGCGAAACCAACGAGATCGCGCCGGGCCTCACGCTGATCCGCACCGGGGGTCACTTCACCGGGTCGACCGTGCTGCACTGTGCCGATGGCGCCGAGGGGCGCGGCGCGCTGATGACCGGCGATACGATCATGGTGGTTCCCGACACGCGCTGGGTGAGTTTCATGTACTCGTTCCCCAACCTCATCCCGCTCAATGCCCGCGCGGTCGAGCGGATCGTCAAAGCGGTAAAACCCTTCGCCTATGACCGGATCTATTCGGGCTGGTGGGACCGCGTGCTCGACCGCGATGCCAAGGCGGCAGTGCAACGCAGCGCCGACAGGTATATCGCCGCGATCCGGTAGCGCTGCTCATACCTCGCCACCACCACGGGGTCATTCCCGCGCAAGCGGGAATCTCCGTTTGCCGGGTGTGGCGATTGTTCACTACGGGGAAGAGCCGGGCGACGCCCGGCCCGATCACCATGCAGACTTCTGGCCTCGCCAACTGAGATTCCCGCTTTTGCGGGAATGACCCGGTGGGTGGGCAGCAATTCGTTTTCCAAGATATATCTTGAGACCTATCTTGAACCCGCCTTGGCTCGGGTGTATCTACCGACTATCGTAAGATATATCGGAGATACGATATGACCCACTTTGAAGACGACCATTTCGGTCCCGCGCACGACCGCATGCACCGCGGGCAGCATCGCGCCTGGCGCAAGTTCGAGGCCATGGGCCGCCGCGGTTTTGGCGGATTTGTCGGCGGCCCGGGTGGTCCCGGCGGCCCGCGCGGCGGCTGGGGTGACTGGGGCGACAGCTTGCGCATCGGCCGCATGCTGGCCTCGGGCGACCTCCGCCTGATCGCGCTCTATCTGATCGAACAGCAGCCGCGCCACGGCTATGATCTGATCAAGGCGATCGAGGAAAAAACCGCCGGCATCTACGTGCCGAGCCCCGGCGTGGTTTACCCGGCGCTGACCTTCCTCGAGGAAGCCGGGTATGTGACTTCGGTGGCGGAAGCCAATAAGCGGCTCTACACCATCACCGACGAGGGGAAGACCCACCTGGCCGACAATCGGGCGGCGGTGGAAACGACGCTGGCGCATCTTGCCCGCATCGGCGAGCAGTTCGCCAAGGTGAAGACGCACTGGGAAGAGGCCGAGCGCAACTTCCACGAGGCCCCGCCGCGGCCGGACCGCGATATGGACGATGTGGCGCCGGAAGTGAACGAGGCCCGCAAGGCGCTGAAACAGGCGATCAAGGACGCGGCCAAGAACCGCGACCCGCACAACCAGCGCCGTCTCGCCGATATCCTGCGGCGTGCCGCCGAGGAAATTCAGCGCAGTTCGGGCGATGTGGGCAGCGTCAACGTCGAGATCGACATCTAGTCAGGCTGCCGCAAAGGCGTAACACTCCCTCCAGCGAAAGCTGCAGGGAGTGTTTTGCTATGGCCTTCTCCGAACGCGATATCCGCCTTGGCATGCACCGGCCGATCGGCCGGCGCGACTTCCTCAATGGCGTGGCGCTGACGGCGGGGGCGATGGCGCTTGGCGGCATGCCGCATGCCGCGTTCGGCGCATCGCCTGCAGCCGATCCGGCAACACTCTCGGGCCTGCGCGGACATTCCGAAACGGCGATGAACATCGCCCATTCGCTGCGCGACGGCACCTTCTGGAACAGCGCTCCAGCCGTCGAGCAGACGGGCGAAATCTACGACCTCGTGATCGTCGGCGGCGGCATTTCGGGCCTTGCGGCGGCGCATCTCTACCGTCAGCAGAAGCCCGAGGCGAAAATCCTGATCCTCGAGAACAACGAGGATTTTGGCGGGCACGCGACGCGCAACGAGTTCATCGCCTCGACCGGCAAGCGGATCATCGGCTATGGCGGGAGCCAGTCGCTGCAGACGCCCAGCTTCTTCTCGCCGCTGGTCCAACAGGTCATCGCCGATATCGGCATCGAGCCCGAAAAATTCGAGACCTGGTTCGACGCCGACTGGTGGGACCGCCTCGGCGTTTCCGCCGACGCGCAGTTCTTCGGCAGCGAGACGTTTGGCACCGATACGCTGGTGACGGTCGGCGAGGACAGTTCGTGGATCGCGGAGACGCCGCTCAACGACAAGGCCAAGGCCGATCTCATCCGCATCACCGACGCGGCAGACGACTATCTGCCGGGGAAGAGCCGCGAGGAGAAATGCGCCGCGCTGGCGGACATGACCTATGCCGCGTTTCTCACCGGCCCCGCCGGCTGTGATCCGCAAGTGGTGCTGTCCTTCGCGCCGGACGAGTATCTCGCAACCACCGCCGATTGCTATGGCGCGCTCGACGCCTGGGCGATGGGCCTGCCCGGCTTCGACGGCATGGACCTGGGCGATGCACCGGTCGCCCTGAACATGCCCTCGGCGCGGCTGACGGCGGCGGACCCCGACGAGTACATCTACCATTTCCCCGACGGCAATGGCGGCCTCGCCCGGGCGCTGCTGCGCAAGCTGATCCCCGCTGCCGTGCCCGGCGCGACGATCGAGGAGTTGGTGACCGCGACAGTCGATTATGCGGCGATGGACCTCGCCGACAATCCGGTGCGGCTGCGCCTCGGCGCGAGCGTCGTCAAGGTCGCCCATGACAACGACCCGGCGGCAGAGACCGTAACGCTGACCTATGTCGAGGCGGGCAAGCTCCGCTCGGCGACCGGGCGCCACACCATCCTCGCCTGCTGGCACCGGATCATTCCCTATCTCACCGACGAGCTGCCGGAGGACCAGATCTATGCGCTCAAGGACCAGATCAAGACGCCGCTGGTCTATGCCAATGTGCTGATCCGCAATTTCGAGGCCTTCGCCAAACTCGGCATTTCCGGCTTCCTTGCGGTGCCGGGATTCTGGTCGGGCGTGGCGCTCGACGATCCGGTGTCGATCGGGGACTATCAATGCGCGCAATCGCCGGCCGATCCGGTGCTGCTGCATGTGTGGTCGATCCCCGGCAGCGGCGATGGCGCCTCGGCGCGCGAGCAATCCAATTATGGGCGCGCCTTGCTCAGCACGATGAGCTTTGAGGATTTCGAGCGCGGCATCCGCGATCTGCTGCAGCGGGCGCTCGGCGCGGGGGGCTTCGATGCGGCGCGCGACATCGAGGCGATCACCGTCAACCGCTGGAGCCACGGCTATTCGGTCGAGTATATGCGGCCCTGGGACGAATACTGGCCCGACGGACCGCTGCCGATCGAGACGGCCCGCAAAGGCTGGGGCAGCATCGCCATCGCCAACGCGGATTCCGGCGCCTACGCCTACGCGCATTCCGCCATCGACCAGGCCGGCCGCGCCGTCAACGAGCTGATCGGCGGCATCGAGGGGTTCTCAACCTTCCCCGGGCCGCCGATCGATGTCGTGAACGCGTGAGGCCGCTGGCTCAGCGCCAGAGGCCGAGGATGAGGCCCATCAGCGCGAAGCCGACCGTGAGATAGCCGCCGTTGATCAGCACATAGGCGAACGGCCGCTGCTCGAACAGCGAGATGATCCAGAGGCTCAGCGTCGCCCAGCCGAGGCCCGCCGCCACCGACGCGCCGATGGCAAAGCCGAGGGTGGTCGTCGGACCCGCGAGGAAAAAGGCGAGGTTGGCCGCCATGATGAGCGTCAGCACGAAGGCGCCGATCATGACGAAGACGAAATTGGTGCCTGGCGCGCCCTCGCGGCTGACACCGGCGGCCTTGGCCCATTGCTTGACGAACAGAACCGGCGAGTACCAGACGGCACCCAGACCGAACATGGCGATAGCGGCGACGATCACGGCGAGCCAATTGACTGCAGGCATTTGAGAAACCCCCATTGAAACCGACTGTGAGCAAACGCCGTACCGCAGAGGCGGTCAAGCGACTCCCCTGCCCGCCCAAATCGGCCTAAAATGTTAGCCATGAATGACCTTGCCCCCATCGCCACCGACCGTGCCGCCGCTGCTGCGGGGGTTCGCGCGCGCCTCGCCAGCAGCACTATCGCGCCCAACCGCGTGATGACCGACCCGCTGATGACGTTTGCCTATTCGGGCGACGCCAGCCAGTACCGGCTGGTGCCGGCGGTGGTGGTGATCGTCAACTCCGAGGCCGAGGTTTTCGCGGTGATCCAGGCGGCGCGCGCCGAACGGCTGCCGCTGACCTTTCGCGCCGCGGGGACGTCGCTGTCGGGACAGGCGATCACCAGCGGTGTGCTCGCCGTCCTGGGTGATGGCTTCAAGAAGATGCAGGTGCTGGACAATGGCGACCGCATCTTGCTCGGGCCGGCTGTCATCGTGGCGCAGGCCAACCGCGCGCTGAAACAATTCAACCGCAAACTCGGGCCGGACCCCGCGAGCCAGGCGACCTGCAAGATCGGCGGCGTGGTCAACAACAATTCGTCGGGCATGTGCTGTGGCGTCGCCTACAACACCTATCACACGCTGCAGCGCATGCGCGTGATGCTGGTCGATGGAACGGTGCTCGACTCTGGCGACGCGGCATCGGTGGCCGCGTTCCGGGAAAGCCATGCGGAACTGCTCGAGGCGCTGCAGGCGCTGCATCACGAGGTGACGGCCAATGCCGAGCTCGTGGCGCTGATCCGCCACAAATACCGGATCAAGAACACGGTGGGCTATTCGATCAATGCGCTGGTCGATTTCCACGACCCGATCGACATTCTCGTCCATCTCGTCATCGGCTCGGAAGGGACGCTCGGTTTCGTCTCCGAGGTGACCTACCGGACGATCCCCGAGCATCCGTTCAAGGTAACGGGATTGATCCCCTTCCCCGATCCGCACAGCGCCGGGCGCGCCATCTCGCGGCTCGCCAATGGCGGCGTGCAGACCACCGAGGGGGTGACGGCGGCCGAGTATATCGAGCGGCGGGCGCTGCAGACGGTGGAGCATCTGCCGGCGATAAAACCCTTCGTGCATCTGCTTGGGCCCAACTCGCCAGTGATCCTGATCGACGTCACCGCGCCGAACCTCGAAACGCTCGCGCTGGAACAGGCGAAAGCCGAGGCGATCCTCCGCGCCGAGGGCGCGATCGAGCTCAATTTCTCGCCCGACGAGGCGCGCAGCCACGCACTGTGGGACATGCGCAAAGGCTTCTTCGCCTCGGGCGGCGCGGCGCGGCCCAAGGGCACCGCGATGATGACCGAGGACGTGGCGGCGCCGATCGACAAGCTCGCCGATTTCGTCATCGATATGCGGAAACTCCTCGACGCGCATGGCTATGAGGATGCGATCATTTTCGGCCACGCGCTGGCCGGCAATCTCCACTTCCAGATGTCGGACGATTTCAGCCAGCCGGGCTCGGCTGAGAAGTTCGATGTGTTCAACCAGGACCTCAGCGAGCTGGTGTCGGTGCGCTATGGCGGCAGCCTCAAAGCCGAGCACGGCACCGGCCGGGCCATCGCGCCCTTCGTCGAACGCGAATGGGGTTCTACTGCGTACGCGATCATGCAGAGGATCAAGCCACTGTTCGATCCCGAGGCGCTGCTCAATCCCGGCGTGCTGATCACGCCGAACCAGAAGGTGCATATCGAGAATCTGAAACTGATGCCGCTGGCCGACCCGATCGTCGATCTCTGCATTGAATGCGGCTTTTGCGAACCGGCCTGCCCGAGCCATCAACTGACGTTGTCGCCGCGCCAGCGCATTGTCACGACGCGCGAGATGGCGCGGCTCCGGCGGAGCGGCGAGGACAATGCCCGGCTGGCGGAGATGGAGGAGAGTTTCGGCTATGCCGGGCTCTACACCTGCGCCGCGGGCAATGTGTGCGCCGGGCGCTGCCCGGTGGGGATCGAGACGGGCACGATGGTGATCGGCGAGCGGGCGCGGCGGCAGAGCGAGGGGAGCCGGCGGGTTGCCGGGACCGCGGGGCGGCATACGCGGGCGATCGAGACGGCGCTGAGCGCCGGGGTCGGGGCGCAGGCGCTGAGCCGGCGGATCATCGGCGATGGGGCGACGGACGCGATTGCCGGGGCGATGCGCAAGGTGGCGCGGACGCCGCGGGTCAGCCGGACGTTGCGGGTCGGACCGGGGGCGCCGCCGGCGGCGATCGGGCCCAATCTGCGGAGCAATCCGAAGACCACGGGGTTTCCGGTGCCGATTGCGACGCAACCGGACAATCGCGTGGTGTATTTTCCCGCCTGTCCGACGCGGATGTTCGGCGCCAATCCGACGGAATATGACCTCCGGCCGGCGCCGCAGGCGATGCTTGCGCTGCTTGAGCGGGCGGGGTTCGAGGTGATCGTACCGGGCGGACTCGAAGGGCAGTGCTGCGGGCAGCCGTTCCTGAGCAAGGGGTTTCCGGAGGAATCGCAGAAGGTCGGCAACCGGCTGGTGGAGAAGCTGGCGCCGGAGGGCGCGCGAGTCCTGACTGATGCGTCGACCTGCGCGAAGCATTTGAAGGAACATCATGGCGAGGTTGATATCGCCGACAGCGCGGAATTCCTCGTGACGGAGGTGCTGCCGAAACTAAATGTGCTGCGGAAACTGCCGGCGGTGGCGGTGCATCACAATTGCTCGGCGCAGCGGATGCAGGAGCAGGGGGCGATCATGGCGGTCGCGGCGGCGTGTGCCGAACAGGTGGCCCCGCTCGAAACGGTGAGCTGTTGCGGCTATGCCGGCGACAAGGGGCTGTTTGTGCCCGAACTCAACGCCTGGGCGACGCGGTTTGTGAAGAACGATATTCCAGCGGGCTGCACGGTCGGCGTGTCGACGGTTTCGACCTGTGCCAGCGGGCTCAGCGAACATGCCGGCATCCCGTTCGTGTCGCTGGCAAGTCTGCTGGAATACGTTACAAGGCCGGATGCTAACTGAGCTCCAAGACACCGCCGAGCCGTTCTGCCCGTATTTCGGCACCTGTGGGGGCTGCACGCTGCAGCACCTCGGCCCCGCCTCCTACACCGCCTACAAGCGCAGCCTGGTCGAGGACGCGCTGCGTTTTTCGCACGTGCAAGCCACGCTCGAACCGATGATCGAGGCGCATGGCGACGGCCGGCGGCGGGCGACGCTGCACGCCCGCGGCAAGGAAGTCGGCTACATGGCGGCGCGCAGCCACGATCTCGTCGACATCGCCGCCTGCCCCATCCTCGTACCGTCGCTGCAAGCGCGCGCCCCGGCACTGACGCGGCCGATCGCGGCCACGATCGGGGACTGCGACGTGGCGTTCACCGCGACCGACACCGGGCTCGATGTGTCGGTGCGGACCGAACGCAAGGTCAAGCCCGAGAAGCTCACCACCTTCGCGCAGCGCGCCGGACTGGCGCGGCTTTCGCTCAATGGCGAGATTGTGCTGCAGGCGCGGCCGCCGATGATTCGGATGGGGAAGGCCAGCGTCGAGATCCCGGTGGGCAGTTTCCTCCAGGCAACGGCGCAGGCGGAAGCGACTTTGGCCGCGCTGGTGGTCGAGGGGGTCGGCAAGGCGAAATCGGTGGCCGATCTGTTCTGCGGCATGGGGCCGTTCACGCTGCGGCTGGCGGAAACGGCAAAAGTCTTCGCGGCGGACAGCGACAAGGCGGCGATCACGGCGCTCGAGAAGGCGCTGCGGTTTACCCAGGGGCTGAAGCCGGTGGTGGGCAAAACGCGCGATCTGTTTCGCGAGCCGATGGTGCCGGTGGAATTGAAGGACTTTGACGCGGTGGTGTTCGACCCGCCGCGTGCCGGGGCCGAGGCGCAGGTGCGCGAACTGGTGAAATCGAAGGTGCCGGTGGTGGTAGCGGTGTCGTGCGAGCCCAAGACCTTTGCACGCGACGCGGCGATCTTGATCGCGGGCGGCTACAAGCTCGAGAAGCTGACGCCGGTGGACCAGTTCGCATGGTCGAGCCATGTGGAACTGGTCGGGGTGTTCCGGCGCTAATCCCGCATGAAGCCCTCAACCTCTCACGCCAGCCTCGGCGACGCCTTCTTCGACAAGGTCGAGGCGGCGAAATTTCCCGAGCATATCCTGCGCTATCGCAACCAGCGAGCGGCGGCGTCGGTCGGGCTCGATGGGCTGACGGACGAGGAATGGGTGAGCCATTTCGGGCGCTTCGTGCCGCTGCCCGGCTCGTTCGCCGAGCCGCTGGCGCTGCGCTATCACGGGCACCAGTTCCAGACCTACAATCCGGACCTCGGCGACGGGCGCGGCTTTCTGTTCGCGCAGCTGCAGGACGAACACGACCGGCTGCTCGATCTCGGCACCAAGGGGTCGGGACGGACACCCTGGTCGCGGATGGGTGATGGGCGGCTGACGCTGAAGGGCGGAGTGCGCGAGGTGCTGGCGACGGCGATGCTCGAGGCGCTGGGCGTCGACACCAGCAAATCGCTGAGCCTCGTGGAGACGGGCGAGGAACTCGAACGCAACGACGAGCCGTCGCCGACGCGCGGCAGCGTGCTGGTGCGGCTGTCGCACGGCCATATCCGGATCGGCACGTTCCAGCGGCTGGCGTTTTTCCACGACACCGACAGCATGAAGCGGCTGCTCGACTATTCGCTGCGCACTTATTTCGGCACCGACGGCGGCAATGCCCCGGCGGAAACGCTATTGCGCGAGACGGCGCAGCGCGTGGCGACGACCGGCGCCGATATCATCGCGGCAGGGTTCGTGCATGGGGTGCTGAACTCGGATAATATCAACATCACCGGCGAAAGTTTCGACTACGGGCCGTGGCGGTTTGTGCCGACCTACGATCCGGGGTTCACCGCGGCGTACTTCGACAGCTCCGGGCTCTATGCCTTCGGCCGGCAGCCTGATGCGATGGCGTGGAATGTGACGCGGCTCGCCGAGTGTCTGCTGCCGCTGGGGGAGCATGCCGGGCTCGAGGCGGCGCTCAACAGCTTCTGGCCCACCTTCCAGCGCGCCATGTGGAACGCGGCTCTACGACGGCTGGCGCTGGTGTCGCGCGGCGACGAAGAGGACTCGGAGCTGGTGGTGAAGATCTTCGCATTCCTCAATGAGGGCCAGATCGGCTACGAGCAGTTCTGGTTCGACTGGCGCGGTGGAGTGCTGGGCAGCGAGCGTGCGGCGCGGAGCCCGGCTGCGGCTGCGTACAATGGCGAGAGCTTTGCGCCGCTGCGTGAGGCGTTGGAGCCGTATGCGGCGACCAGTTCGCTCAATCTCGAGCATCCCTACTTCGCGCGGAACATGCCGCGGACCATGCTGATCGACGAGATGGAGGCGCTGTGGGCGCCCATTGCTGAGCGCGACGACTGGAGCGCGTTGCATCGAGCGCTGGCCGAGATCGACGAAATGCGACAGGCCTATGCGGGCGATGAAAAATCGTCGGCGCGGCCGGGGATCAATTCGTAGAAGCGGGCAAGCCGCGGGTGGACTGTCTCCGCCCGAGCGATGCAAGATGCGAGATCGCCCTCGCCGGCGAGCCAGCTCAAATGGGCTTCGTGCAAAGCGATGAACGGCGATGATACCGCGAGGGTCGCGTCGCCCACGAGGATGTGGATGGGCAGGCGCTTCGACTTGCCCTTGAGCTGGACGGTGCCGGCTTCGAGCCAGGCGAGATCGGGCAGCGCCTGGCGCGTCGCGTCGGCGGCGACGATGTCGAAGCCGATGATCTTGCTTTCGCCTTCGACGCGCGAGGCGACGTTGACGCTGTCGCCGATGGCCGAATAGTCGAAGCGGCTCTCGAGCCCCATATTGCCCACCAGCGCATCGCCGGTCGAAAGCCCGATACCGACGGCGATGCCGGCGACATTGCCCGAGCGATTGAGCGCATCGAGCGTTGCGCGCATGGCGAGCGCGGCTTCGGCGGCGCGGCGGGCGTGATCGGGCACATCGACCGGTGCATTCCAGAACGCCATTATGGAATCGCCGATGAACTTGTCGATGGTGCCGTGTCGGTCGACGATCTCCTTGCCCAGCGCACCGAACAGCGTGTTGAGCATGGCGAGCGTGTCGGCCGGCTCGTGCGCTTCGGTGAGGGCGGTGAAGCCGCGCATATCGGCGAACATCACGGTGATCTCGCGCGCCTCGCCGCCGAGCTTGAGCTGATCGGCATTGCGCTCGATGCGGGTGAGCAACTCCGGCGCGACGTAGTGGCCGAAGGCGCGGCGCAGCTCCAGCCGGTTGCGCTCGGTGAGCGAGAACTGGAAGTAGACCATCGCAGTGTAAACGAGGAGCGCCGCGGCGGCGGGATAGGTCGCATCGACCAGCCAGCCGCGCGTGGCGAAGGCGGCATAGGACGTGCCGACCAGCGCACCGGCCAGCACCAGCCCGACGAGGAGTCCGGCGCGGGGACCGAGGCGCAGCACGACCAGCACCAGCAGCACGCCGGAGGCCGCCATGATGAGGATTTCGAGCCCCTGCACCCAATCGGCACGGCTGAGATACTGGCCGGAAATGATCTGGTCGATCACCGCCGCATGGACGAGAACGCCGGGCGTGCTGGCCGACAATGGCGTCGCGTGGAGATCGAGCAAGCCGGCAGCGGAGGTGCCGATGAGGACGATGCGGCCCTCGATCTGCGGGCGCAGCGAGGCATAGCCGGCGTCGAGCACGGTCCAGGCGGAGATGGTCTGCGCCGGGTTGGCCGGCTTGTCGTAGAGCACGACGTCGCCACCCGAGGTGGTGGCCACCGTGAACTGCCCGAAGCGCACCCCTTCAAGCGTGTGGCCGCCGGTCGTATCGCCCAGCGCCACCAGTGTGCTGACCCCGAGCGCCAGGCGCAGGGCCTCGAGCGACAGGCCCGGATAGAGCGAGGTGCCGTCGCTCCACAGCATCGGCACGCGCCGCACGACACCCGCCGAGTCCTCTGCATTGAGACTGAGCCCGCCAAGGCCGGCGGCCGCATCACTGAGCTGCGGCAGGGGCGCGACGGCGCCGGTGATGGGCGGCAGCGACGGGGCCGGATCGCTGCCCGACACCGCTACGCCGGCCTTGGGCTTCAGCGTGAGGCGCGGCGCATTGGCGGAGATCGAAAAGCCGAGCACGGCATTGGCGCCGCTGAGCGCGGTGGCAAAGGCGGTGTCATTGGCCGCGCCGAGCCGGTCGGGCTCGGGGAACAGCACGTCAAAGCCGATCGAGGCCGCGCCCAGTTCGGTCAGGCGCTCGGTGAGGGTCGCGAGCATGGTGCGGGGCCACGGCCACTGGCCGAGCCGTGCGAGCGAGGCGTCGTCGATGTCGATGACGCGCACCGGGCTGTCGGCGCCGGCGCGCGGCAACAGGCGCTGGTAGAAGTCGAAACCCATGTCGCGGATGGCAGCGACCGGCAGCGGATCGCCGAGCCGGAGGAGCGCCAATAGGCCCACCAGCATGAGGCCCAGAATTGTCGGCAGCAGCCTCCGCTTGAGCATGGGCCGGTTTAGCCCAGAGGCGACGATTTGGCGAGTGCCGTTCTAATCAAGGCAGGGATTGAGGCGCGTCGGCACGCAGGTGACTGGCGGCGTGGGTGTGACCGGCGGCTTGCCGTCGCCACCGCCATCGCCGGTGTCCGGAGTGTTGTCTTCAGTGTCGGGATAGTCCGGGCCGCTCGGTGGCGCGTTGAGGCAATCGCGCGCGTTGGGGAACCAGAACTGACGCAGCAGTGGCGACTGGTTCTGGGTGTAGAGGAACCAGCGCTTGTAGGTGGCGCGGGTATCGCCGGTCGACTCGCGCGCGTCGCCGAGGATTGCGACTTCGGCGGAGCCGAGCTTGCCGACCTCACAGGTCTCGTCGAGCACGTCGCATTCGTTGGCTTTGTTGCAAAGGATCACGGTGCCGCCATGGCGGATGACGTAGCCGACGCCGTCTTTGCCGACCCAGCCGTCGAATTCGGTGCCGCGCACGCCGATCGTGCCGGTGGGGGTGCCGATGGTGTAGCGGTTCTTGGCGCTGTCGCCGGTGGCAAAGCGGAAGGCACCGGCGAGGATGTCGACCGCGAGCTTGCCAGCCGAGCCGTCATTGCGGATCAGATAGTCCTCGATGGTGAGGGCGGCGGATGGCCCGAGGACCAGTTCGGTGTTGTCGGCGAACAGGATCTGCACCTGGCCCTTGGGACCGGTCTGGACGAGATCGCCGATGAAGATGTCGGAGCCGACCCGCAGCGTCCGCGTTTCGCCCGAGAGCTTGGCGTCTGCCTGCTGGTTGACGCCGAGCGCACTGCCGGCACCATCTGCATGAGCGGCGGCCGGCACGGCCGCGATCATCGCGGCCAGCAATAAAGCCTCAAGCTTGCGCATTTTCATTTATCCCTCAAACCGCGGGCACCTTTGGGGCTCGCCCTGCGCCTCAATCCATGAACCGACCCTGAACGATAGCATTCTAGGGGCCATTGCGACGAATCTTCGGCGCTTGCGGAAGCTTCGGCTTCTTGCAATGTTGGCCGCGGCAGAAGGGTGGCCTCTGGATCGCGGGCAGCGATCCGGGCTTCGGCCGGGGGGCCGGAGAGGACAGGGATGGCGGTCGTTTTCTTCGGGCTGTTGATCGGGCTCGAACTCAAGCATTTTGTTGCCGATTACTTGTTGCAGCCGGGCTGGATCCTGGCGGGCAAGGGCAACATCTTTCATCCGGGCGGCTATGCGCATGCCGCCATTCACGCCGGATTGTCGCTGCTCGTGCTGCTGCTGGTGGGCACGCCACCGGGCCTCGCGGCCGCGCTGTTCGCCGGCGAGTTCGTGATCCACTACGCGCTCGACTATTCCAAGATTCACTATTCGGTCGGCGTGCATATGGAGAACAAGCCCGCCCGCTTCTGGGCGCTGCACGGCATCGACCAGTTCGCGCACCAGCTCACCTATGTGGCGATGATTTATCTGGTGGTGCGGGCGCTGGGGCTGATTTAGGCGAGGCGCCCTCAGTCGCAGGCTCACCAAAAGCACAAGTGTCGGGGATGTGGCCGCCCCCTCCACCAGCTTCGCTGGTCCCCCTCCCCCGCTTCGCAGGGGAGGATCGCCGACTGCGCTATTTCTTCTTCTTGCTGCGCACATCGTCCGGCGACTGGACGAGTTGCGCGAGAATCTTGTCGACGACGTCGAGATCTTCGCGGCGGCCGGCCGCCTGCTGCTGCAGATCCACCAGATAGGACGTGGTGTAATAGAGCCGGCGGGCGAGGAGGGCGGCCAGTTCCAGCGCGATCTCGGACTTGCTCGAGAGGAACTGGATGGCGTCGTCGATGACGTACGCCTTGACGTTGGACAGCGCCTTGACGTTGGCCGAATACGGCATGTCGAGCAGCACGCTCATCTCGCCGAACAATGAGCCGGGCTCGTCGATGTAGGAGACCTGCGTGTCCTGTCGCAGCACCTCGACCTGGCCCTCGACCAGGACGAAAAGCTTCCGGTCTTCGCCGCCCTGCTTGATCAGCGTGGCGCCGGACTTGAAAGACTCGACCTTGCGGCCCTTGCAGTATTCGAGAATGTCCGGCATCGGCTCCCAGCCCCCGCGTCGTCTAGGCGGGGAGATACGCCAAAGCGGGTTGTCGCGCAATCGGATGGGGATTTGGAGTGGAGTTCATCCCTCCCCGCGCAGGGGAGGGATGATTGTGCTGACTGCGAGGTTAGTGGTTATCCCGCGGTAGCCCCGCCGTCTGCGCCAGGCGCTGGTATTTCACGGCGGGCTTGAGCACGGCGCCCGAGCCGAGCTGGTCGACGATGCCGCGCTGGATTTCCTGCCAAGGCGTCTGGTGGGCCGGATATTTGTAGCCGCCCATCGAGGCGAGGTCGTCCTGCCGCTTCTTGATCTCCTCGGCGGAGATCAGGATGTCGGCTTCGCCCTTGTTGAGATCGATCCGCACCCGATCGCCGGTGCGGAGGATCGCCAGATTGCCGCCGGCCGCCGCTTCCGGCGAGGCGTTGAGGATCGAGGGCGAGCCCGAGGTGCCCGACTGGCGGCCGTCGCCGATGCAGGCGAGCGCGGTCACGCCCTTCGAGATCAGGTAATTGGGCGGCCGCATGTTCACCACTTCGGCCGAGCCCGGATAGCCGATCGGCCCGGCGCCGCGCATGAACAGCAGCGTATGCTCGTCGATCTCGAGCGCCGGATCGTCGATCCGGTGGTGGTAATCTTCGGGCCCGTCGAACACCACGGCCTTGCCCTCGAACATGCCTGGATGCTGGGCATCGTTGAGGTAGCGCTCGAAGAATTCGGGCGAGATGACCGAGGTCTTCATGATGGCGCTGTCGAACAGATTGCCCGAGAGGACGAGGAAGCCGGCGTCCTTCTTCAGCGGTTTGTCGAACGGCCAGATAACCTTGTCGTCCTGGACGGTGGTGTTGCGGCAGTTCTCGCCGATGGTCTTGCCGTTGACGGTGGGGGCGTTCTCGCGGATCAGCCCCTCCTTCATCAGCGCGTTGACCACGGCGGGCACGCCGCCGGCGTGGTAATAGTCCTCGCCCAGGTACTCGCCGGCCGGCTGCAGATTGACCAGCAGCGGCACCTTGTGGCCGACGGTCTCCCACTCCTTGAGCGTGAGCTCGACGCCGATGTGGCGCGCGATGGCGCCGATGTGGATCGGCGCATTGGTCGAGCCGCCGATCGCCGAATTGACGACGATGGCGTTGAGGAAACTGTCCTTGGTGAGGATGTCGGAGGGCTTCAAATCCTCCTTGACCATGTCGACGATCCTGAGCCCCGTGCGGTAGCTCATCTCCTGCCGGTCGCGATACGGCGCCGGGATAGCAGCCGAACCAGGAAGCTGCATGCCGAGCGCCTCGGCCAGCGAGTTCATGGTCGAGGCGGTGCCCATGGTGTTGCAGAAGCCGGTGGACGGCGCCGACGATGCCACGATGTCGATCATCTGCGTGTAGTTGATCTCGCCCGTCGCATAGAGCTGGCGGGCTTTCCACACGATCGTGCCCGAGCCGGTGCGCTCGCCGCGGAACCAGCCATTGAGCATCGGCCCGACACTGAGCGCGATCGCAGGGATGTTGACGGTGGCGGCGCCCATGAGCATGGCGGGCGTGGTCTTGTCGCAGCCGATGGTGAGCACCACGCCATCGAGCGGATAGCCATAGAGCACTTCAACGAGGCTCAGATAGGCGAGGTTGCGGTCGAGGCCGGCGGTGGGGCGCTTGCCCGTTTCCTGGATGGGGTGCACGGGGAATTCGAGCGCGATGCCGCCCGAGTCGCGGATGCCGTCGCGCACGCGCTTGGCCAGCTCGATGTGGTGCCGGTTGCAGGGACTGAGGTCCGACCCGGTCTGCGCGATGCCGATGATCGGCTTGCCCGATTGCAGCTCTTCGCGGCTCAGCCCGAAATTGAGATAGCGCTCGAGATAGAGCGCGGTCATGTCGGCATTGTCGGGATTGTCGAACCAGGCGCGCGAACGAAGCTTCCTGTCAGACATGCCCTTACCCTCGGTCGTCATAATATCCTCGGCTGGAGAGATTCCTCAGGCAAGCCATAGCGCATTGCAGGTCAAAAGCAGAGAGCCGGGACACAAAACTTTGGGCTTACCTGGCGGGGGTACTGTCGCGGACGATCAAACGCATCGGGACCTGTATGATAGGTCGCCACGCGCTTCCGCCTTCGAGACGGTCCCGGAGCGCCACCCCGGCGAGGCGGCCGGTTTCGTAATCAGACACCTCGACCGTCGTCAGCGCCGGCGTGAGGTGCTTGGCGAATTCGAGGTCGCCATAGCCGGCCATCGCGAGACGCCCCGGCAGCTCGATGCCGCTCTCGCGCGCCGCGATCTGTGCGCCCACGGCGAGCAGATCCGAGCCGAAATAGATGGCGTCGCACTCCGGATAGTCCCTGAGGATCTTGCCCAGCGAGGCGATTCCCGCCGATAGATTGCCCGTTCCCTCGACCGCGAGGGTGAAGCCGAGCTTGCCGCCCGCCTCCTCAAGGCCCCGGCGGAAGCCGGCGAGTCCGATGCCGCCGGGCACCTTGGTCTGGCCGGCATAGGCAATGTGCCGGTACCCCTGCCGGACGAAATGCTGACCCATGAGGTGGGCGCCCGCCTCGATCGAGGCGCCCGCAACCATGTCGACCGGATCGTCCGCGCCGCTCCACAGCTCCATGATCGGAATCTCGAGGCGGCGCAGCGCTTCGCGCGCCTCGTCCTGCATCGGAATGCCGGTGAAAATCACCGCGGCCGGGCTGAATGGGCGGATCGTCTCGGTGATATCGGCCTTCAACCCGTCGATGTAGCCGATCTGTGTCAGCATGAGGCGGAAACGGCCGCCTTCGAAGGCATCGAGGGCACCCTGCATGGCGGCCGCAAAGTGCGGATTGAGGAGGCTCGCAACGAACACCGTCACCGTCGATGAGCGGCCGGACCGGAGGCTCGAGGCGATGGAATTGACGACGTAGCCTGTCTTGCGGACCGCCGCCATCACGCGGGCGAGCGTCTCCGGCGCGAGCTTTTGCGGCGAACTCAGGGCCCGCGACACGGTGATCGGCGAAACCCCGGCTTCGCGCGCAACATCCTCGACGCGGATGGCACGCGTGCCGCCCCGCCGGCTGGTCTTATCTTTCAAACTCAAACCCCCAAAATATGGGATTGACGTTATCAGAAGCCCTGAAGCGCGGAAGTCCGGAACGTGTCCCGGAAAACTCCCGGTCCACTGAAATCAGTGAGCAGCATCGCGGCTGACGGACACAGCGATGAGACTCGCCTCGCGGTCGGCGGGGCTGGGGCGGACCGGGGACGGCCCTGGATCGACCGCCGCCGGGAGGCTAGCGGGGTCGCGCCAATAAGCGACGAGATCGCCGGTTCCCCCCGGCCCCCGGCCGCGTTCGCCGTCCCACAGCACGCCGAGCAGATCCGAGCGGCGGACCAGATAGGCGTTGACGCGGACGAGACCGAGCTCGAACTGCGCCTTGTCGCGGCGGTAGGAATCGTCGGTCTTGCCGGGGAACCCGATGCGCACGATGTCGACGCGCCCGAATTTGGCGAACAGCGCCTGCCGCCGCTTCATCACGGCTTCGATGAACTGCGCCGGTTCGGCACCCGCCTCGCGCGCCGCCACCTCGAGCACGACGCGATAGGGCACCGCCTCGGTGACGATGAGCCGCAACGCGCCGGCCTTGCCGGCGAGCGCCGTGGCCACGGCTTCGCAGAGCGCCATATCGGCGCCGGGCGCCAGCGGCGACACCAGCGTCACGACGCGATCCTTCGAGGCGAGGCGCGGGATCAGCCGCTCCGCCAGCGTGGCGACGGCGCGCTTTTCCTCGGCCGGGGAAAGGTTACGGTGGCCGGCAAGAGCGACGCGCGTTTCGGGCATCGCGCCCCGGCCGTCGGAGATGACGACCGATGACAGCACCGTGCGGATCTGGTCGCGGTCCTTCTGCTGCTCGATCTCGGGCAGCGCCGAATAGTCGACGCGCTCGAGCAGCGGGTGATACTTGCGGTCGTCGTCGCGCGTCGCGGCGTAGGACCAGCCATCGATGATGCGGTCGGCGGACCAGCGGCGATGCTCGAGCGCCGCCAGCACCGGTAGTCGCTCGGCATCGTCCGCTTGCAGCGGAGCGATGTGGCGCTGATGCGCATGCCGCTCGACGAAGATCGGCGCATGCGCGTCATGCTCGGAAATCAGCCCGATCGAGAACAGTTTTGCCGCAATGTGGTCGGCGCTGCGGCGATTGGCCCGGCGGAAGGTTTCTGGAAGATGGTTCCAGTCGGTCGCGGCGCCGGCCGAGGCCGCCGCACCGCCGCTATAGGCCTCATGCAGCAGCCGTGCCGCCTCGTCGCGGTGCGCTGTATCGAGAATGTCGCTGGCGATGAGCCGTGTCGGTCGCTCCAGCGGATGGATGCCGCCATTGGGATCGAGCACGTGCGGTTGGGCCGTCGCAAACACCACGCTCTCGGCATCGGGATCGCGCAGCCGCATGAAGGCCGGGGCGAAATAGCGCCCCTCGCGCCGGCGGATATCGGGCAGGGCCAGAGCAAAGCGGACGTTGTCGGCATCGCTGCCGAGGCAGATCAGGATGCCGGTGACGCGAGCAATATCGTCGCGCGCGGCGATAGCGGACAGCGCCGCCTGCGACAGCGCCGGTGCATTCTCCGCAGTGATCAGCTCGGCCTCGATGAAAGCGAAATCGGCGGCCTTGTCGAGCGCCGGACGGCTTTCGCGATAGATCGCTTCGGCCGCCGCAGCTTGCCGGTCGATGATGGTGATCATCGGCTTGCCCAGACCCGCGGCGATGCCCGAAAAGATCGCCTCTTCGGCCATCGCCTGCCCCAGCCGGCCGAAGCCGATGATGGCGAAGTGCACGCGGTCCGCCGCCATGCGTTCGGCGATGGCGTGCGCCGGGTGTTTTGCAAACACCTCGCGGGCCATGATCTGCGCCTCGTCGAACACGAGGATGCGCGCGGCACCGGTCTCGACGGCCGCAACACGATCGGCAACCAGCCGGTCGCCGGTGCGGCACCGGATCGCTGGCTGCGTGGCCCCTTCGCGCCCCGACGCGATCGAGGTGGCAATGGCGGCGTTGACCTTCTCGTTGGCCAGCATGACGACGACCGAGCGGGCGTGGTGAATGTTCGCCGCTGCGATCAGCTCGGACGTCGCGGAGGGGCGCTCGATATTCATGAAGCGCGCGCCGTGGACCGGGTGGGCGGAGACGAGAACGATTTTCGTGTCGGCACTGAGGACGACCGCCAACGCCTCCGCGTCGGCACCGTCGCCGATGACCACGACATGCTTCCGGCTGCGCGCGGCGCGCCAGGCGACGAGCCGCCGCCGGAACACCACCCAGAGGCTGCCGAACAGTGCGAGGTAGAACACCAGCGCCGCGGCGAAGGCGCCGAGGAGGGTGACGCTGTTCTGCTGGCCGAGGAATGTGCCGTCGAGCGTGAAGGCGAGGAGCACCGAATAGATCGCGTCCTGCCAGCCGGGCTGGTCGACCGGCGTCGGGCCGATGAGGCGACCGGCGACGACGAGAACGACCGCGACGACCGCCAGACATGCGATCAGCAGCGGCAGGATGTTGCGGCGCGGTTTGGGCGCGTGATCGGCCATCGGGACCCTCCCGCGCCCTTATAGGAGCGGGAGGGTCCGAAAGGCAAAGGGGTGGTGGCTCAGCCCTTGACGGCACCCGCGGTCAGGCCGGCGACGATCTGCCGGTTAAAGAAGATGTAGACGATCAGTGGCGGGATGGTGATCAGCAGGATGTTCATGAACAAGAGGTTGTAGGACGTGTTGAACTGGCTCTGGAAATTGTAGAGCGTCAACTGCACCGTGGCGTTCTTGGCGCCCGGCAGGAAGTAGAGCGGGTTGGTGAAGTCGTTGAAGATGGCGACCGCCTGGACGACGATCACCGTAACCACCACCGGCCGCAGCAGCGGCAGGATGACGGTGAAGAAGATCCGCAGCGGCCCGGCACCGTCGATGATCGCCGCCTCGTCGAGCTCGCGCGGAATGGTGGCGATGAAGGCGCGGAACAGCAGCACGCTGAACGACAGCCCGTAGGCGACCTCGATCAGGATCAGGCCGTGGAGCGTCTTGAACAGATTGAGGCCCTGCAGCACCCAGATGGTGGGCACTACGGCCGGCGGAATGATGAGACCCGCGAGGACGAGGAGGTTCGCCGCGTTGGTCCACATCGACGGCCGGCGCTGCAGCACGAAGCCGACCATCGCGCCGAACACCACGAGGAGCGTGACGCTCGCGACGGTGAGGATCGAGGAATTCACGAAGGCCAGCACCAGCATGTAGTCGCGGGTCTGGATGACCTCGACCAGATTGCCCCAGAAGTGCCACTCGGTGGGCCAGGCGAACGAACGCAGCGAGGATTCGCGCTTGTCCTTGACCGCGTTGATGATGATGAACAGGAACGGGATGATGAACACCACGATCGACACGATGATCGCGGCGATGCCGCCCCAGATGTGCGCCGGGCGCCTCATAGCTCCACCTGCTTGCGGTTGAGGAAGATCGAAAGCGGTACGATGATGATGGCGACGAGGACGAACAGCACGACATTGCCGGCAGTGGAAAGGCCATAGAAGCCGGCCTGGTACTGCTTGTAGATCACCGAGGCGATGACGTCGGAGGTAAAGCCCGGCCCGCCCCGCGTCATCGACCAGATGAGGTCGAACGAGCGCAGTCCGCCGATGAGGCTGAGGATGATGACGGTGATGGTCGCCGGCATGGCCAGCGGCAGCGTGATGTTCCAGAATTTCTGCCAGGCCGAGGCACCATCGATCGAGGCGGCTTCATAGAAGTCCTGCGGGATCGAGACGATGCCGGCCATGTAGATGACGGTGGCAAGGCCGACGCCCTTCCACACGTCGACGAGCGCCACCGAGACCAGCGCGAAGCGCGGATCGGTGAGCCAGCCGGGGCCGGGGAGGCCGAACACTGCCAGCGTCGTGTTGATGACGCCCTGGGTGGGATGCATCATCGCGGTGAAGGTGATGCCGACGCCGACGGTCGAGACCAGCACCGGGAAGAACACCACCGAGCGCAGATAGCCGCGGCCGATGATCTGCGAGGTCAGCAGCACGCCGATCAGCAGCCCGAACACGACCTTGAGGCCCGAGGTCAGCACCGCGTAGATCAGCGTGTTGAGAAGACCCTTCACGAGGAACGGTTCGCTGAAGAACTGGCGGAAATTGTCGAGCCCGATGAAGGTCGCATCAAACAGCGTCCACCGCGTCAGGCTGAAGAACAGCGACGCGATGGTGGGAAACAGGAACAGCACGCCATAGATGATCGCGGCCGGCAGATAGAACCAGCTCGGATAGGGAGAGGGGGCACGACGGATGTTGATCCGGCCCCCGTCTGTCGCATCCGCTCCCGCCATCGTCGCAGCCATTGCTGTCCTCCTTGAGACAATTGGCCCGGCGTCGCTCACGCTACGCCGGGCCTGAGTGTGATCCGATCCAGTCGAGCTTACCAGCCCGGCAGGCCGAGCTGCTGCGCCTGCTTCTTGACGTCTTCGTCATAGAGCGCGGCGCCATCGGCGGCCGAGCGGATGCCCGAACCGACTTCAACGGTGATCTGCTCGAGCGAGGGCCCCTTGATGGGCGAGAGGAACTCGAGAGCCGGAGCCGTGCCGCCATCCTGCTGGAAGTACGGGAGGAGGTCGGCGACCACGGCCGGCACGTTGTCCGGAAGGGTGCAATCCTTGATCAGGTACGGCCCAGTGGCACCAACGGCGGCGGTCTGGATATCGCAGCCTTCGGTGGTAGCGACGAAGCCGAGGAATGCCTTGGCTTCGGCAGGATGCGCGGTTGATTTCGGAATGTAGAGACCGGCCGGCATCCACGAGGTGACACCATTGCTGGCAGCATCGTCGCCCGGCAGGGCAAAGAAGCCGACATCATTGAGATTCTCGGGGTAGGTCGACGCGATATTGGCCGCGGCGAAGGTCAGCATCGGGTAGTGGGCGCCTTCACCCAGCGCCACCATGCGGAGGCCGTCATCGAGCTTGGCCGCACCGAAATCGGCATTCAGCAGGCCAGCCTTGAACACGTCTTCCTGACGCTGGAAGCTCTTGAGAGCCGACGGCGTCGAAGCGTACTTGGCCTTGCCGGCGGTGTAGTCGGCGGCAAAGCTCGGATCGGCGGCGTTGACGTTGAAGAAGTCGCCGAGCACGAACAACTGGCTGGTCCAGGTGTCGCCGAACGTCTGGATCACCGCGACCTTGCCGGCCGCCTTGATCTTTTCGTTGTTGGCCATGAAGGTCGCCCAATCCTTGGGGACGCTGAGGCCGAGATCGGCATAGATCTTCTTGTTGTAGAGCACGCCGCCGCCCATGGCCGTGGTGATCGGCACGCCGAACACCCGGTCGCCGCTCGACACGACCGTCTTGAACGAATCGATGACATTGGCTTCGAACGCCTCGTCGGTCAGGTCGGTCAGGTTCTGCGCCGGGTTGATCGCCTGAAACAGCGAGCCGGAATTGTAGAGGAAGACGTCGGTCATATCGTTGGTCGCGAGCCGCGTCTTGACGATGTTGTCGCCTTCCGCGCCACCCGGCCGGGTCTCGACTTCGACCTTGATGGTGGGGTTCTTGGCGGTGAACGCCGCGGCCAGTGCCTCGGCGACCTTGACCGTCGATTCGGTGTTGTCGACGAGGAACGACAGGGTTACGTCCTGCGCCATGACGGGTGCGCTGAGCGCCGTCGTCAGAGCCAGGGCCGCGGCGGTCGCGAGAAGCGTTCGCCTGGTCGTCAGGAATGTCATTGTAGTCCTCCCGTTGGGCCGGTCGCGCCGGCATTGGTTGGTACGTCGGTTCGTGTAGGCCGGCAGCGTCTCCCTAGTTGCCGGTCCCGCTGATCCGGAACGTCACGCTGTGACGTCCGGGCGCGAGCAGGCTTCGCGCTTTCTCTGTGCCGCTCCAGTTGAGCTGCATGCCATCGACGACGATGTCCTTGTAGGCGGGCGACAGCACGAGAGTGCCGCTCGCCCCGTCGGGGATGGCGATGTCGTAGGCGACCTTGTCGCCGTCGACGGTCCAGCCGGCCTCGATGCGGCCGGCGGCGGAGTCATGGTCGGCCGCGACCGGCGAGAGCGCCGGGATGATCGTCGGCTCGAACACGATGTGTCTGAAGCCGGGGACATCAGGATCGGGCCGGAAGCCGGCGACGCTCTCGAACAGCCACTGGCACACCGCGCCATAGGCGTAGTGGTTGTAGGAATTCATGTGCGGATTGAAGATCGAGCCGTCGGCCTGGATCGCGTCCCAGCGCTCCCAGATCGTGGTGGCGCCGCGCGTCACCTGGTAGAGCCAGCCGGGCACTTCTTCCTGGAGGAACACTGCGGCGGCCAGCTCCGGCTCGCCGATCTTGATCAGCGCCGGCAGCAGCGCCGGAGTGCCGATGAAGCCGGTGCCGATGCGGCGCTTGGCGCGCTCGACGGTCTCCTTGAAGTAGCCCTTGGCCGCCTCAACGTGGTGGGCAGGGATGAGGTCGTGGAGGAACGCCAATGCGTAGGATGTCTGGTCGTTGTAGCCGATCCGGCCGGAGGCGGTGATGAACTCCTTCTGGAACGCCCTTTTGATCTCCTCGGCGCGCTCGCGCATCCGCTTGGCGTCATCGGTCTTGCCGATGGTCTCAGCGATGCGGGCAATGAGGTCGGAGGAGATATAGAGATAGATCGTCGCCGCGGCGTCGTCGCCGATCGTCGGATATGGTTTGGCGAAATCGCCCTGCGGCTGCAGCCAGTCGCCAAACGTGAAGCCGCGGCCTTCCCAGCCGCCCGGCGGGTGGACGATCGGGCCGTTGCTGATCGACCAGACGAAATTGTTCCAGCGCAGCATGGCGTCAAAGCATTCTTCGAGGATGCCGCGATCGCCATAGTGCGTGTAGAGCACCCACGGGATGATGACGATGGCGTCGCCCCAGCCGGTCGAGCCGTAGAACGATGCTTCATCCTTGTGCCGGAACGGATCGGGCGAGACGTGGGCGATGCCCCCGTCCGGCCGCTGGTCGGCCATCACGTCGCGCAGATATTTGGCGAGAATGTCGTGGCTGTCGTTGAGGTAGCAGGCCGTCGCCGAGAACACCTGCGCGTCGCCGGTCCAACCGAAGCGCTCGTCGCGCTGCGGGCAATCGGTGGGCACCTCGATGAAATTGCCGCGCTGCGACCAGATGGTATTGAGCACCAGCCGGTTCACCAGCGGGCTCGACGAGGTGAAGTTCCCCGACGGCTTGACCGCCGAGCTGATCGGAATCGCCTTGATCGAGCCGATCTCGGCCTTGCCCTCGATGGTGACGCGGACATAGCGGAAGCCGAAGAAGGTGAAGGTGGGCGTGTAGTGCTCGTCGCCCTCACCCTTGAGGATGTATTCGATCCGGGATTCGGCCGAGCGGTAGTTGATGTTGTAGAACTGGCCATCCTTGTCGAGGATTTCGGCGTGCTCGACGATCACTTTGGCGCCGCGCTCGCCGCGCACGGTGAAGCTCACATAGCCGCCGATGTTCTGGGCGAAATCGTAGACCGTGCGGCCCTCGGCATCCTTGAAGTCTTTGGCGACGGCGAAGGGCTCGAGCTCCTGCACCGGCGTCGTCTCATGCGGGATCAGCCGTGCATCGTCGAAATCGCCGACCAGGGCGCTGCCGTCGGTGACCGCGAGCTTTTCCTCGCGGGCATCGTAGATTTCACCGAAATAGATGCCGCTCTTGAGGATCGGCAGCAGGCCGCTCTGCCAGCTCACATCGGTGGCGAGGACGATCTTGCCGCCCAGCGTCAGTTCGGCGATGGCGCCGATCTCGGAACCCCAAGTGTTGTACGAATTGTTGGCCTTCCAGCCCATCTGCGAGCGCAGCCAGCCGTCACCCAGCCAGATGTCGATGGTGTTCTCGCCCGCCACCAGCAAATCCGAGACGTCGTAGGTCTGGTAGCTCAGCCGCTGCGTGTAGACGGTCCAGCCGGGGGTCAGCTGGTCGTGGCCGACGCGCTTGCCGTTGATGAAGGCCCGGTAGAGGCCGAGAGCACTGATGGTCAGCGTCCCGGCCCCTTCCAGGGAGGAAAGGGTGAAGGTTTTGCGGAGAAACGAGGCGCGCGTTTCGACGCCCTTGTCGGTCAGCGGCCGGACCATTTTGGCCGTCCAGACCCTGGAATTGCGGGACAAAGCGGCTCCGCCGGCCGCGAGCATCGCGTCGTTCAAATCATCCTCCCTGTGGAGCCTTTGGCCCCGCGATGCCTCAATGTGCATCGTTCTCTGTCTATCGTTCTACGTAATACGTTCTACGCAACAAGCGCAAGCGATTTTCACGCAGGATCGTGCAGTATCTCTCAACACCGCGCACGTCCTGTCATTTTCGCTCAGTTCGACGGGGCCTTGCGGGTTTGCTAAGACGCATGCGCTCAGGGGGTGATGTGGTCGATCCGGTCAAAAGGCAGCGCGTGACAATCCGCACGGTGGCGGAAGATTCCGGCGTGTCGGTTTCGGCCGTGTCGAAAGTGTTGCGCGACGCCTACGGGGTCAGCGAGACGCTTCGCGCCAAGGTGCGCGCATCGATCGCGCGCCTGGGCTACCGCCCGCACGCGGCGGCGCGCGGCATGCGCGGCCAGACCTATACGCTCGGGCTGATCGTGCCTGACCTGCACAATCCGTTCTTCGCCGACATCCTCGCGGGGATCAATACGGCGCTCGAGCGGACGCAGTACCAGCTGCTGCTGGGTGTCTGCGAATCGGACCCGGCAACCGAAACCGCGCTGATCGAGGCGATGGTCGACCGCCAGATGGACGGCATCATTCTCATCGGCTCGCGTGTCGGAGACCAGCCACTCGCCGAGGTCGCCTCACGCATTCCCACGGTGGTGATCGCTATCCATCCCGGCTCCGAGACCAATTACGACACGGTCAACAACGACGATCGGCTGGGCGCGACACTCGTGGTCCAGCATCTGGTTGCAGCCGGGTACAAGCACATCGCGTATCTGAGCCAGCAGATCAGCGCCAACGAAATGGCGATGGTCCCGATGCAGCGCGAGCATGGCTATCGTGCCGCGATGAAGGAAGCCGGGCTCACCAAGAACATCCAGGTCGTCTACGCGGGCCAGAAATCCCGCGAGACGCAGACCGTGGCGCGCCACATCCTCGAACAGCGCGACCGGCCCGATGCGATCTTTTGCTGGACCGACTTCATCGCGCTCGAAGTGCTGAGCGTTGCCCGCGATCTTGGCCTGTCGGTTCCCGGTGATCTGGCCGTCGTGGGCTACGACAACACCTCGTACTGCGACCTCGCACAAAACGCCCTCACCAGTATCGACCAGTCGGGCCAGGTGTTGGGCCTGCAGGCGGCGCGGCTCCTCATCGAACGCATCAAGGGCCGCGAGAAGTCCGAGCACTACATGGTCACCCCGCGCCTCGTCGCCCGCTCGAGTTCGGCCGGGCCAGCCAAGCGTGCGCAATAGGTCGCCATCGGTCGCTTTATTGTCGTGACGCCGTTCTACTCGGCTGTGCGGGCCGCACATCGCGTGCTAGCGTTCGGGCATGAAAATCCTCGCCGTCGCCGATCTGCATTACAGCCTGCCGCAGTTCGACTGGCTGCTGCGGATGGCGTCGCGTTACGATCTCGTGATCATCGCGGGCGATCTGCTCGAGGGGCAGTCCTCGGTCAGCACCAGCGCCCAGATGCAGGTCGTGCTCAAATATCTCGAGCGGCTGCGCGACAAGACCAAGCTCCTCGTCTGCTCGGGCAATCACGACCTCAACTACCAGTATTCGACCGGCGAGAAATACGCGCGCTGGGTGCAGTATGCGCGGTCGGCGACGCTCCACACCGACGGCGACAGCGTTGCGATCGGCGGCACGAAGTTCTCGGTGTTTCCGTGGTGGGACGGCGGCATCGCCAAGAACGCCATTGCGAGACAACTCGAAGCGGCGGCGCCAACCAGCGGCGAACCCTGGATCTGGATCTATCACGCGCCGCCCACCGAGGCGGCGGTTGCCTGGTCGGGCCAGCGGCATTTCGGCGACGAACTGCTGGCCGGCTGGATCAAGCAATACAGTCCGGCGCTGGTCTTTGCCGGCCACGTCCACGAAGCGCCGTTCGCGCGGGGTGGCAGCTGGGTGGAGCGGGTCGGCGACACCTGGGTGTTCAACGCGGGCAAGCAGATCGGTGACATCCCGACCCACATCTGCATCCACACGGAGCGCCGGGAAGCCGTGTGGTTCTCGCTTGAGAACGGGATGGAGGCAATCAGCCTCGACAGCGCATCATCCGCGGAGCGGCAGCCGCTCTACGAAGTGCCGGCGTGGGTCCTCGATCAGAGCCGGGAATCGCCCGAACCGGTGATGGCCGGCGCAACCTGAACGTCCTGCTGGTGCACCAGCGCTTCGAGGATCTGGTCGACCATGCCGAAATGGTCGTCGCGATCGCTGTACTGCTGCTTGAGGTCGGTGAGGTAGGTCGTCGCCTCGATCAACCGGCGCGCCAGCAGATTGGCGACGCTGCGCATCAGCTCCGGCGATGTATCGAGGAAGTTGGCCGCGTCCTTGATCTCGTAGGCGGTCACATCAGTTGCGGCGCGCACGGTGGCGCTGTGGCCGATGTCCAGCAGGGCCGAAATCTCGCCGAAGATGGATCCCGGCTCAATGACGCGGGCGACACTCACATCACCCTTCCTGATCTCGATTTCGCCGGTCGCGAGGACATAGATGCGGCCGGTCGCCGGGCCCTGGTCGAGGAGAACGGCGCCCACCGCGAAACTGCGCAGCGGCAGGTGCGGGTGCGATGCGACGACGTCGAGGCTGGAGGCGGCGGCCATGGTGGTTCCCCGAAGATCTGCGATCAAGAGTATGACCATCGCACGACACTTGCCAAGCATTGCTGCGCACGGCTGCGATGCGCGCCTAGGCAGTCTCGTGGGCGGGTTCAGTGTAAAAATCGTCGGCGCGCTCGGGCAGCAGCGCGTAAAATTTGCTGAGCCGCGGATCGACGTTCTCGGCCAGGGCGACGCACACGGCGATGGCGGCCGCTGCGTCGCGGCCGGCGGTCATTTCGCTGACCACAAGGGCGTGCGCATCGCGCAACGCCAGGAAGGCCGGGGACTGCGCCAGCGCGTCGTCGCCAACGAGGAGGTGCAGCGCTTCGCGCGTGCTTTTGCCCTTGAGCGAGATCGAGCCCGCCTCGAGGAAGGCGAGGCCCGGACTCTGCCGTCGCGTCGAGCCCGACACCGCGATGTCGTAGCCGACCGTCTTGCTTGCCCCTTCGACGCGCGAGGCGACGTTCACGGTGTCGCCGATGCACGAATAGTCGAACCGCGATTCGAGCCCCAGATTGCCCACCAGCGCCGGGCCGGTGGACATGCCGATGCCGATGGCGATCTGCTTGATCGGGTTATCGCTGTTGGTGAGCCCGAAAGCGTCGGTCGCATTGAGGCGGACGAGCGTATTGCGCATGCCCAGCGCCGCGAGACAGGCGCGGCGGGGATGGTCCTTGACGTCGATTGGCGCGTTCCAGAACGCCATGATGGAGTCGCCGATGAACTTGTCGATGGTCCCGAAATTCTCGGTGATGCTGGTGCCGAGCTGGCCGAACAGCGTGTTGAGCATGGCGACAAGCGCATGCGGCTCGACGCCTTCGCTGAGCGTGGTGAAGCTGCGGATGTCGAGGAACAGCACGGTGAGTTCGCGCGTCTCCCCGCCCAGCTGCAGCTTGTCGGGGTTCTTCTCGATCTCGGCGAGGAGATCGGGGTCAACATAGTTGCTGAACGCCCTCCGCACGACACGCTTGTCGGCATCGCTGATCGAGAACTGGAAGAAGATCATCGCCGAATAGACGGCGAACGAGCCGGCGAGCGGGAAGGTCGGATCGATGAGGAGGCCGTAGCGGCGGAAGGCGAACCAGGTCGTGGCGAGCAACACACCGCCGAGCGCCGCGCCGATCACGAGGCAGACCCACGGCCCCGACCGCATGATGACCAGCACGACGACGACGCCGATGACAAGGAAGGCGAGGATTTCGAGCCCGCCCACCCAGTCGGCGCGGGTGAGGAACGTCTGGCCGATCATCTGCAGGATCGCCTGCGCGTGGATCTCGACGCCCGGAATGTCCTCGCCGAGCGGCGTGCCGCGAATATCGAGGAGGCCGGCGGCCGAGGTGCCGATGAGCACGATGTGGCCGGCGATCCTGTCGGCGACCGCGGCGGGATCGGGACCGAGGATATCCTTGACCGAGACATAGAGCTCAGGCGTGTGCGGGCGGTAGTAGAGCCAGATCGAGCCGTCGGTATTGGTGGGCACCTCGAAGTCGCCGATGCGGACACTGCTGACGGTTCCCTGCCCCGCCGGGTCACCGAAGACGACCAGTGAGTCCTGACCGAGCGCGATGCGCAGTGCCTCGATCGAGAGCGTGGGAAAGATCTCGGCGCCGTTCGACCAGAGCAGCGGCAGGCGGCGGACGGTTGCGACGGTGTCGGGTTCGAGTTGGATGCTGCCGAGGCCCGCGGCGGCGCCGTCGAGGATCGGCAGCGACGAGACGATCCCCGGCATGACCGGCAACGACGCCACCGGGTTCGCACCAACCACCACGATGCCGGCCTTGGCGCGCGCGGGCGGCGCACGGCCGCCGGCGGTGACACTGAAACCGAG
>JBKJTB010000318.1:0-3528 GCA_046594305.1 Devosia sp.
GAGTCCCTTTAATGGGTCCTGAGCCTAGATCGAGCACGGCGAGCTGGACGGATCGCGAGGCTCCATTGCCGCCAAAACAGGGCAGGGCTGAAGACGAAAAGGCCATGTCCGGAGACCCGGTCACAGCGAACGCCGGTGAGCGAGCCGCACTTGCATTGGCGTCGACACGGGCCGGTCAGGCAAAGGCATCCTCACTACCCCGACCAGCCCCCATGACGTCCTAGACATGGGTCAGTAATCCATGCCGCCCATGCCGCCGCCGCCCATCGACGGTGCCGGATCCTTCGGGGTCTCAGCGATCATGGCTTCCGTGGTGATTAGGAGGCCAGCAACCGAAGCCGCATCCTGGAGCGCGCTGCGGACGACCTTGACCGGGTCGATGATCCCCATCTTGATCATGTCGCCATACTCGCCCGTCTGCGCGTCGTAGCCGAACGTGTCGGAGCTGTTTTCCAAAATCTTGCCGATAATGACCGAGCCCTCGGCTCCGGAGTTCTGGACGATCTGGCGGATCGGTTCCTGCAGGGCGCGGCGGACGATGCCGATACCGGCCTGCTGGTCAGGGTTTGCACCCTTGGACTGGAGGTTGGCTGAGGCGCGCAAGAGCGCGACGCCGCCGCCAGCAACGATACCTTCTTCGACGGCGGCACGAGTGGCGTTAAGTGCATCGTCGACGCGGTCTTTGCGCTCCTTCACCTCGACCTCGGTGGAACCGCCGACCTTAATCACCGCAACACCGCCGGCGAGCTTCGCGAGGCGTTCCTGCAGCTTCTCCTTGTCGTAATCCGACGTGGTCTCTTCGATCTGCGACTTGATCTGCGAGACGCGGCCTTCGATGTCGGCCTTCTGGCCGGCGCCGTCGACGATCGTGGTGTTCTCCTTGGAGATTTCCACTTTCTTGGCAGTGCCGAGCATGTCGATGGTGACGTTCTCGAGCTTGATGCCGAGGTCTTCCGAGATCACCTGGCCGCCGGTGAGGACGGCGATGTCCTCGAGCATGGCCTTGCGGCGATCGCCGAAGCCCGGTGCCTTGACGGCCGCGACCTTGAGGCCGCCGCGCAGGCGGTTGACGACCAGCGTGGCCAGGGCCTCGCCTTCGACGTCTTCCGAGATGATCAGCAGCGGGCGCTGGCTCTGCACGACCGCTTCGAGGATCGGCAGCAGCGCCTGGAGGTTCGACAGCTTCTTCTCATGCAGCAGGATCACTGGATCCTCCAGCACCGCCACCATCTTCTCGGTGTTGGTGACAAAGTATGGGCTCAGGTAACCTCGGTCGAACTGCATGCCCTCGACGACGTCGAGTTCAGTTTCTGCGATCTTGGCTTCCTCGACGGTGATGACACCCTCGTTGCCGACCTTCTTCATCGCCTCCGCGATCATCTCGCCGATCGACTTCTCGCCGTTCGATGAGATGGTGCCTACCTGCGCAATTTCTGCCGACGACGTGATCTTCGTTGCCTTCTTGGCAAGGTTTGCCACGACCTCGATGACCGCCAGGTCGACACCGCGCTTCAGGTCCATGGGGTTCATGCCGGCCGCAACCAGCTTTACGCCCTCATTGACGATCGCCTGCGCGAGCAGCGTCGCCGTCGTGGTGCCATCGCCGGCGTTGTCATTGGTCTTGGACGCGACCGCGCGAACCATCTGGGCGCCCATGTTCTCGAACTTGTCTTCGAGTTCGATCTCCTTGGCGACGGTTACGCCGTCCTTGGTGATGCGCGGGGCACCATATGACTTGTCGATCACAACGTTGCGGCCTTTTGGGCCGAGCGTGACCTTTACCGCGTTGGCGAGGATGTTGACCCCTCGGACCATCTTGTCGCGGGCTTCAGTGGAGAATTTTACGTCTTTGGCGGCCATGTGAGGCGCTCCTTGAGAGGGAAAACTGTTCGGCGGGCGGCGCTACTGAGTGATCACACCCATAATGTCGCTTTCCTTCATGATCACGATGTCCTTGCCGTCGAGCTTGACTTCGGTGCCGCTCCACTTGCCGAACAGGACCTGGTCGCCCACCTTGACGTCGGGCGGCACGATCTTTCCCTGCTCGTCACGAGCGCCCGGACCGACGGCTTCAATGATGCCCTCGGCCGGCTTTTCCTTAGCGGTATCGGGAATGATGATGCCGCCCGCGCTCTTGTCTTCGCTGTCGATGCGCCGGACGACCACCCGGTCGTGGAGGGGGCGAAAGGTCATAGCTGTTCCTTGAGGTCAGGCGCGCGGATGCGGCACTGGCGACTTGTAGCACTCTATCGGTGAGAGTGCTAATCGACACTTGGCTGCGATCATGCGACCCCGGCAGCAGTCTATTCCCAGGCGTAGATACGAGCGACCGGGTGATCAAAATGGTCGGGCAGCAAACGTCGGAGCCCTATCGCGGCCGGATGGCCTGCAATAGTTGCGGGCCAAACGGACTGGGCTGCGTGCGCAGAGCCAAGGGGTCGGTAGATCTAACTTACCTGCCCGAGGCGATCCGGAACGGCGCGGAGATCGTCACTGGCGCCCGTGTGTTCGAAATCACCACCGGCATCAATGGCCGAGCCACCGGCGCCCGCTATATCGACAGCCAGGGCGCGGTTCATGAGCAGGACGAGCGAGCAGTAATCGTCGCCGCCAATGGGATCGGCACGCCGCGCCTGCTCAAGCTGTCGACGTCTGACAGCCACCCAAAAGGGCTCGCCAATCGGCCGGCGTGGATAGGGAAGACGGAGAAGCGGGAGTTCACGCCGGAGCAGCTCGCCGACCACGTGCTGCAGATGCTAATCGACACCGCCGAGAAGGCCCAGTAGGACTAGTTTCCCCACCCCAGGATACGCCGCCGGTCGCTGCGCACGGGCTCCGGCGCGAACGAGGTTTCGGTGATCTCGATCAGTCGCTCCCCGCTCGCGGCACCATCGTCTTCCAGATCACTGCGCCCAATACGAGCAAGCCATCTAGCCAGATCAAATGCCGAACAGCCGTGGGACTTCCCGTGGGACTTTCTGCACCGATCGGTCCCACGGGGGCGTATTTATCCCCTTTCGTTCTGCTGCCCCAAAATCGCCTCTTGCCTCAAAAGGTCCGCTTCTGTAGGCACTCCGCTAAGTCGGGGTGTAGCGCAGCCTGGTAGCGCATTTGTCTGGGGGACAAAGGGTCGCAGGTTCAAATCCTGTCACTCCGACCATTCCTTCTCCCGCAGTTCGGTATTGCGGCCCGCTCGGGGCGGCGCTAACGCTGTTCGCTCAATGGCTTGGGGGGTTTAAGTGCGCAATAATCCCGCATTGTTCGCGCTGTTGGTTGGACTTGCGGCGGCGCTCCCCGCGCACGCCGCCGACCCGCTCGCCGATCCCGCGTCTCCCGTTGGTCTGGTCGGCAAGGTGATCGTCGATCAGGCGGCTGGGCGGTCGCGCGACGCGGCGCTGGCCGCCGGCAGCTCCGACAGCAATCCATATGGGCTGGCCGACGATGCGCTGCTCGCCGCGGCCGGTGTGAAGAAGATGAGCCCGGACGCGAGCGTCGCGGCGAGGGCAAGCGAACTGTCGATCCTGCCGC
>JBKJTB010000404.1:0-12255 GCA_046594305.1 Devosia sp.
CGGCACGACGCTGAGCGCCAGGCCAGCCTTGGCAGCATATTGCGCCGCTGCCTTGTGCACGTCGGCGCACCACGACACTTCGTCCGCCGTCGGTCCGCGCCCGCTGAACACGCCGAGCGGCTGGTGGAACGGTCCCGCGACCCGGTCGGCGCCAAGCGCCGCGGTGCAGTCGATCATCCACTCCAGCCCCTCGGCCGCAAGCTTGCGGTCGGCGGCATCGGAGGAAATGGCATTGCCCTTGGGCAGCACGCCGATGCCGGTAACGCCGAGGCCGGCCTCCTTCAGCCGCCTGCCGAGCTTCTCGTAGTGCGAAACCTCGCCCTCGAAGATCGGGATCTCGACGCCGTCATAGCCGGTGGCCTTGAGGTCCTCGATGATCGGCCAGTGCGCGTCGGTGACGTGGGTGGTCCACAGCAGGAGGTCGAAGCCGAGTTTCACAGCCTGATCCACTCGCCGGAGCGGCCGGAAGCGATGATCGCGTCGCAGATGCGGTTGGTTTCGAGCGCGTCGCGGAAGGTCGGTGCCGCCGGCTTGCCGGTGCGGAGGCCCTCGAGGAAATCCGCAACCTGATGGGTGAACGAATGCTCGTAGCCGATGATCAGGCCCGGCACCCACCATTTGCCAAGGTAGGGATGGTCGCCGTCGGTGATCAGAATGTCGGTCCAGCCGCGCTGCGCGCCTTCGACGCCGTGGTCGAAATACTGGACGCGATTGAGGTCCTCGAGGTCCCAGGCGAGCGAGCCCTTGGCGCCGTTGATCTCGAGCGTATAGGCGGCCTTGTGGCCGCGCGCATAGCGGGTGGATTCGAAGGTGCCGAGCGAGCCGTTGGCGAAGCGGGTCAGCACCGCGGCGGCGTCGTCGATGCCGACCTTCTGCATGGCTCCGGTGTCGGCGTGCTTGCGCTCCTTGATGAAGGTCTCGGTCATTGCGGTGAGCGAAGACATGCCGCCATTGATCCACATCGCGGTATCGAGGCAGTGCGCGAGGAGGTCACCGGTGACGCCCGAGCCCGCTGCATCGACGTCGAGCCGCCAGGTGGCGGCGCCGCCCTGCGGCACGTCGGGCGAGATGGTCCAGTCCTGGAGGAACTTGGCACGGTAGTGGAAGATCTGGCCGAGCCGGCCCTCGTCGACCATGTTCTTGATCAGGCTGACGGCGGGCACGCGGCGGTAATTGTACCAGACCATGTTGGGAACGCCGGCGGCTTCGACCGCGTCGACCATCGGCTTGCCTTCGGCCTCGGTGCGGGCCAGCGGCTTTTCACAGAGCACCATCTTGCCGGCCTTGGCGGCGGCGATGGCAATCTCGGCGTGGAGGTCGTTGGGCACGCAGATATCGATCGCGTCGATGTCCTTACGCTCGATCAAAACGCGCCAGTCTTCCTCAGTCGATTCATAGCCCCACATCTCGGCGAAGTGCCGGAGCTTTGACGTGTTGCGCGCTGCGGCACCTTTGAGCACCGGACGATAGCCGGTGTCGAAGAAGTGGCTGACATTGGACCATGCGTTGGAGTGGGCACGGGCCATGAAGCCGTAGCCGACCATGCCGACATTGAGTTGCTTGGTCATCGGTCGGTCCCCCTACTCGCGCCAGCCATGGGCGTCGCGCACCTTGATCATGGCCCCCAGAATCTTGTTCCAGGTCGCCTGCTGCTCCATCACCGCGTTGGGGAACATGCAGCCATCCCAGCAGATGTGGCGCATGGTTCTGGTCAGTTCGTCCCTTTCGTCGCGCAGCCAATAGCCGGCGTGCTTCGTCACATCGAGCCGGCCGTTGGGGTCGTCGATCTGGCAATGACGGCCGGTCTTTTCGTGCGTGCCCGAGCCGAATGTCGTGCCGTCGTTCTGCGCCACATGGAAATCGAGCGTCCAGGGTCGCAGCGCATCGGCCACCTTCTTGTACGCGGCATCGAGCGCCGCCTTGTCCGACCAGTCGAAATCGGCGGGCAGGATGCGGTCCTTCTCGGCATTGGCGCCGAGCACGAACAGCATCGAATGCGCCATGTCGGCCTGGTAGCCGACGACACCCGGCATCCCGACCATTTCGAGCAGTTTTACATTCTCGCGCCAGCTATGCATGCCGCCCCAGCAGATTTCGCCCTCGGCGACGATGTACTCGCCATGGCCCTGGGCGATCTTGCCGGCCTCGCGAAAAGTCTGCGCGATCTTCTTGGTGTTGCCCACCGGGTCCGCATCCCACGCCTCGACGCCCACCGAGCTGTCGACACGGACGCCGCCGGTCGGTCGGATGCCCAGTTCGCGCATCTGCTTGCCGATGCTGCAGGCCTTGCGGACCTGCGTCAGGAAACGCTTGACGTCATCGGCGTCGCCCATCGCCGAGCCGCCGCCGGCCCCGCCCCAGATCGGCGCGACGAACGAGCCGACCTTGAGGCCAAAACTCGCGATGTGGTCAGTCATCTTGCGAACCGCGCCCGCATCGCTGTCGATCGAGATGTGCGGGTCGGCGAGCCAGAGATCGACACCGTCGAACTTCTGGCCGTTCACCTCGGCATTGGCCGTCAGCTTCAGCAGCGTATCGAGCGGAATGATCGGCTCGGCGCCCGGGGCGCCCTTGCCGACGACGCCGGGCCAGGTCGCGTTGTGGAGTTTCGGGTAATTGTTGTCGGGCATGTGCACCTCCCAGCGTAAAGTCTTCAGGCGGCCTTGTGGCCGAGATTGAGTCCGGTCTGCTTGTCGAACAGGATCACCTTGCCGGGGTTCCAGCCAAACCGGATCGTGTCTTCCACCGCAACATTCACCTTGGCGGGGACGCCGGCGCGGACCAGTTGATCGGCGACGCGCAGCGTCAGGATCTTTTCGATGCCGTGGTTCTCGACGTCGTGCACCCTCGCCTCGACCGGAGCACCCGCTTCGACCCTCACATCCTCGGGACGGATGCCGAACGTGTAGGCGCCTTCCGCCACGGCTTGTCCGGTGAACGGCAATTCGAAAGTCTTGGGCGCAACCACCGCCACACCACCGACGAGGTTCCCCGGCAGTAGGTTGATGGCGGGCGAGCCGACGAAGCCCGCAACGAATGTGTCGCGCGGGTTGCGATAGACGTCGGAGGGCGTGCCCACCTGCACCAGCCTTCCGCGATTGAGCACCCCGATGCGGTCGCCCATCGTCATCGCTTCGACCTGATCGTGCGTCACGAAGATGAAGGTTGCGCCAAGCCGCATCTGCAGATCCTTGAGCTCCGAGCGCAGCGCTTCGCGCAGTTTTGCGTCGAGCGCCGATAGCGGCTCGTCCATCAAGAAGCATTGCGGTTCGCGGACGATGGCGCGGCCGATCGAGACACGCTGCATCTCGCCGCCCGAAAGCCGGTCGGTCTTGCGCTCGAGCAGATGACCGATGCGAAGCGTCTTGGCGGCGTAGTCGATCCGCGCGTCTATGTCGGGCTGCGACAGATTGCGAACCCGCGAGCGCAGTGGGAAGGCGAGGTTGTCGCGCACCGTCAGCCGCGGATAAAGCGAGTATTGCTGCAGCACCAGAGCAACGTCGCGCTCGGCGGCGCCCCAATCGTTGACGACATTGTCGTTGATAACGATGCTGCCCTCGGTCGGCTTCTCCAGCCCCGCGATCATGCGCAGAATCGTCGTCTTGCCGGCCCCGGTCGGTCCCAGCAGCACGAAGAACTCGCCATCGGCGACGTCGATGCTGAGGTTCTGGACCGCAATGTGGTCGGAGAATTTCTTGGTGACGTTATCGAGTCGGATGCGGGCCATGTCAGTCGCCTAGGCGGATGTCGAGCGAGGCGCCCGAACTGGTGTCGAAGAAATGCGCCTGCGCCGGATCGATGCGGGCAAACACGCGATCGCCCACCTTGCCGACAAAGCCTGAAATGGTGCGCGCCCGCATCGTCCGCTCGCCCACCCTGAGATCAACGATGTCGAAACCGCCGAACGGCTGGATGATATGCGCCTCGACCGGCAGTGCGCCTGGCTGCGCCTCGTGGCTGACGAGGATGCCCTCCGGCCGGACACCGAGCGACAGGTCGGCAGCGGCCTTCTTGCTCTGCAACATGCCGAGCAGTTCGCGCGGCAACTCGAAGCTCTCGCGATCGACCGCGATCCTCGCCTTGCCGTCCGCCTCGCTGATCCGCGTCGGTGCGATGTTCATGACCGGCGAGCCGATGAACTGGGCGACGAACAAATTCGCAGGATGGAGATAGACCTCCGTCGGCGTGCCCACCTGCTGCAAGATACCGTCATTCATCACCACGATGCGGTCGGCAAGCGACATTGCCTCGACCTGATCGTGCGTGACGTAGATCGACGTCGAGCCGTTCTCGAGATGCAGCCGCTTGAGCTCGATCCGCATCGTCTCGCGCAGTTTTGCATCGAGCGATCCGATCGGCTCGTCGAGCAGCAGCGCCTTGGGCCGCCGCACCAGCGCCCGCCCGATGGCGACTCGCTGCATGTCGCCGCCCGACAATGCCGACGGACGCAGGTTGAGGAGATGCGAGATGCGCAGCGACTTGCCGACTGAGCGGACCGTGCTGTCGACCTCGGCCTTGGATGTGCCCACGGCGCGAAGCGGAAACGCCAGGTTCTCGTACACCGTGAAGTGCGGATAGAGCGCGTAGTTCTGGAACACGAAGGCGATGTCGCGATCGGCGGCGCGCAGCCCCTGGATCGGGCGGCCGTCGAGCAGGATATCGCCGCTGTCGATTTCCTCGAGGCCGGCAATGGCGCGCAGCGTCGTGGTCTTGCCGCATCCCGAGGGCCCGAGAAAGACCACGAACTCCTTGTCGGCGATGGTCAGATTGACGTCGCGGATGACGTGGACCGGGCCGAAATGTTTGTCGACCTGACGAAGTTCGATCTCAGCCATTCTCGCCTCCCTTGACGGCCGCCGAGATCGACACCGGCCCGGTATCGTCCTCGTCGACGCGGACGGCGCCCTCGGGCGGCGGGATGTGGACCGAGATGTTGAACGAGATAAGACCGATCAGCATCACCAGGACACTCCAGCCATGTAGAAACATCACCCAGGGTTGGCAGAGGAAGAGGATCCCGATCACGCTGAACGCGATTGAACCGGGCTCGAGAAATCTATGATTGAAGACGCGAATGTTCATTTGCGGATGGCACCGAAGCTCATGCCGCGCAGCAAGTGGTTGCGAAGCAGGAAGGTAAAGATGGCGACGGGCAGCAGGAAGAGCACCGTGCCCGCGGCGATGACGGTCCAATCCTGCAGCCCGGTCCCGATCTGGCTCGGGATGAACGGCGGCGCCGTCTGCGCGCGGCGGTTGGTGAGGATCAGCGCGAAAGCGTACTCGTTCCAGGCGGTGATGAAGCAGAAGACGGCGGTGGCGGCGATGCCGGTGGCCGCCTCGGGCAGAACGATTTTGAAGAACGCCTGCAGGCGCGTGTAGCCATCGACCAGGGCCGCTTCCTCATACTCCTTGGGGATCTCGTCCATGAACCCCTTCATCAGCCACACCGCGAACGAGACGTTGAAGGCGGTGTAGAGGAGGATAAGGCCGATATGCGTGTCGTTGAGGCCCACTGCCCGGTACATCAGGAACATCGGGATCGCGACCACAATGGGCGGTAGCATGCGGGTCGAGAGGATAAAGAAGAGCAGGTCGGACTCGCCCTTCACCCGGAACCGCGAGAAGCCATAGGCGGTGATCGTTCCCATGGCGACGGCCAGCAATGTCGAAGTGATGGCGATGATCAGCGAATTGACGAAGCGATCCGGATAGGCCGAGAAAACGACCTCGCCATTGCCGTCGCGCGACAGGCGTTCGCCGCCGTCCAGGATTAGCTTTTCCCACCAGGGCGCGGCTTCATAGATCTCCGGTGAGACCGGCGCCGTGAGCTGCGCGCGCTTGGTGAACAGTTTCACGAAGGGCGTGATCTGTGGTTGGAACGCAATAGTTGGCGGAACCGAGGTGGCGAGCACCAGCGGTTTGAACGCCGTCGAGGTGATCCAGTAGATCGGTGACAGGAAAATCAGCGTGATCACAATGACCACGGCGACGGCAAAGCGATTGCCCAGGCGTCCTGTGCGCGTTGATACGACGGCCATCTAGCGCTCCTTCGCCTTGTTGAGGTATTTGACGTAGATATTGGTGATGCACAGAACCATGATCAGAATGATGTAGGCGAGGGCCGAAGCCGGTCCGGTCTGCCATTGCGCGAACGCCATTTTGTAAAGGCGCGATGAAATCAGTTCGGCCTGCGGCTGACCGGTCATCACGAACGCGATGTCGAAGGTCTTGAACGCCTCCATGGTGCGGAAGATGACCGCGATGAGCAGGATAGGCGCCACGAGAGGCAGCGTGACACGGAAGAAGGTGTAGAGTTTGCTGGCGCGGTCGATAGACGCCGCTTCGTACAGGTGCTTGGGCACCGCGCTGAGGCCAGCGAGCGACAGCAGCATCACAAAAGGCGACCACATCCAGATGTCGGTGATGGCTACAGCGTAGAGCGCTATTTTGGAGTCGGTCAGCCAGGCGACTTTTCCGATGCCCAGTGCGTAGTTCAGGATACCCCATGAGGGATCGTAGATAAGCTTCCAGAACAGGCCCACCACGACCGGTGAAAGCATCATCGGCAACATAAGCAGGGTGGTCAGAAAGCCCTTGCCCGGAATCGGTCGATTGAGCAGCAGGGCGAGGCCAAAACCGACGACGAACTGGCCGGCGACCGAAACAATCACATACCACAGCGTGGTGGCGAAGGACCGCCAGATCACCGGGTCGGCAAGAACATCGACATAATTCTTGAGTCCGACGAAATGGATAGGAGCCTTGCTCGATGCGCGAAAGTCGGTGAACGAGAAGCCCAGCGAATAAAGCAGCGGGAAGACGTTGAAGATGATGAGGAACGCTACCGTCGGTATGACGAATACGTTCCGGATAGTGATGTCGCTCCATCCGCGCGTTGCGGCGCGCGACTTCTGATCGAGCGTCGTCATCATATTGGCCAAGGCGTGGTCCCCCGTCGAGAAAGTTTCGGGGAGAGGAATGCCTCCTCTCCCCGGTAATGGTCGCAGTTGGTTACTCGGCCGGGTATCCGGCAGTCTTGAGGGTCTCGACCCAGGTCGCCGTGAGCTTGTCGAGGGCTTCCTTGGCCGTACCGTTGCCATTCACGACGTAGTCGTAGAAGCCCTGCTGGCTCTCATCGAGCAGCTCGGCGTATTCCGGCAGAGCCCAGAAGTCGCGGACCTTGAACATGGTCTCGTAGAACGCCTTGTTATACGGCGTCGCGTTCTGGAACTCGTCCGACTTCAGGATCGCTGTCGCCGCGGTGTAGCCACCGAGTTCGGCCCAGCGCTTCTGTGTCGAGTCCTTGACCAGCCACTCGAGGAACTTCATCGCCTCGTCCTTGTTCTGGCTGTACGAGATCAGCGAAATGCCCTGACCGCCAAGCGCCGCATAGTCATCGCCGCGCGGCCCCGGGGGGTTGGCGAAGAAGCCCATATTCTTGGCCTGCGGATTGGTCGCCTCATTGAGCAGCGAGGGGAAGAACGCGAAGTAGTTCATGCCCATCGCGACCTGACCCTGCGCGATCGCCGTGTTCACTTCGGCGAAGAACGCATTGCCCCAGCCCGGAGGGCCGAAACCAAAGAGCTTCTTGTAATCCTCAAGCCCCTCAACCGACTCCGGAGAGTTCAGCAGGCCGCTCACCTTGTACTTGGCAAAATCGCCGAGCGAGCCGCCATAGGCGAACAGGAAGTTCTCAACGCCCATCGTGAGGGCGTCGCCCGAGCTCTGCGAGTAGATCGCAGCGCCGTAGCGGTTCTCTGAGGGACGGTTGAAGAACTCGGCGATGTCGATGAGCTGCTTCAGGGTCGTGGGCACGGCAAGGTCATAGCCGTACTTGGCTTTGAAGTTAGCCATCTCGGTCGGATCTTCGAACCAATCCTTGCGGTAGGCCCAGCCGACGGCGTCGCCTTCCAGCGGCACCGACCAATAATGGCCAGAGCCACCCGGATATTCCGAGTAGTATTGCATGGTGGCCGGAGCCATTGTCTCGGTCAGGTTGTGGGCTTTGACGAAGTCGGTGAGTTCCACATAGTGGCCGCCCGTCGAAGCGGCACCGAGCCACTGGCTGTCGCCGACGACGAGATCGTAAGCGGAGCCCTGGGAATTGAACTCCGTAAAGGCCTTAGTCTGGAAGTCCGGCCAGGGAACGGTATCGACCTTCACGGTGACGCCGGTTTCCTTCTGATAGTCGTTGACCAGTTCCTGCAGATAGTTCGCCGGATCCCATTCGGCCCAAAGGATCGTCAGTTCTTGAGCAAGGACGTTCGTACTCGAGGCGAGCAGCAGGCCTAGGCCTGCCAGCACGCCCTTGGTTGTAGTGCGCATGTGGTTCCTCCCGTTAGCGCTTCATGCTAGCCGGCCCCTCGCCGGCTTTAGTGCCCCAATCGTCCGGGGAAATTCTCCTCTCAGGGCTCTCTGCCTTGCGCGCTGCGGCGTTCTTGGTTTTGGCAGAGGCACGTGCCTCTTCATCTAGCACACTAACATGTTAGTGGAGTTTGTCATCGTGTCTTCGCGCCCGCAAGTGGCGTTGCAGACTTGTGCGCTTCAGCCATTGCAGCGCGCACCAGCGCTCGTCCCGCCCAAGTTGCGACCGACTGCATCTCGGCTGTCTTGAGACCCCAGATGTCCTTGAGGATGATTAGGACTTCGAGGCCGTAGACCAGCGAGAGGGCCTTGGCGAGCCGGGTGAACTGCCCCCTGGGCAGCACGCCGCGCAGCGGTGAAATCGCCTGCTGCAGCAGCTCGACGCGGTGGCCGCGACGGAAGGGCGGGCCGTCGGCCTCGTTGCCGGCCTGCCGCTCCGCCCATTGCTCGAGCGTCAGCTTCAGCGCCGCCTTGAACGTCGCCTCGAATTCGAGAATGCGCGGCATCGACGTCTCGAGCAGATCGACCACCCGCGCCTCGGCATCGTCCGAGTCCGACGACCAGGAGAGGATCGGCCCAAGGCCTTCGTCGACCACGGCGCCGACCAGCGCCGCCTGGCTCGGGAAGGCACGATAGGCCGTGGCGCGCGATACGCCCGCCGCCTCGGCAACGCCCGTCACCGACGGCGTCTGGCCGGCCTGCATCATCCGCGTCGCGGTGTCGAGCATCAGCCGTCGGGTCCGCTCGCGCGCGCCACGCGGCGGCGCATCGATTTCCCGGTCTTCCAGTTTTGAGACGCCCATTCCAAAATGATACGCACATCTCAAAATCCTTTGCAACGGCGTCGGTGCTTCGCCTATAAATCTGCCCGGCGAGACGTTCGGAGCGCAATCCGGACCACGCCAGGGGAGGCGCATGGGGCGGATCTACGTCGTCGGCACGGCTGACACGAAGGGCGAGGAGCTTGCCTTTCTGGCGGAGCGGATACGCGCCGCCGGCGGCTCTCCGCTCGTCGTCGATGTCGGCACGCGCGCGCCGGCGATTGTCCCCGATGTTTCCGCTGCGATGATCGCGGCGCATGGCAAACGCGGCCTGCTAGCGTTGAACGATCGCGGCCCCGCCGTTGCCGCGATGGCGGAGGCCTTCGCCGCGTTCGTCGCAGGCCGCACCGATATTGCGGGGATTGTCGGCATCGGTGGCGGTGGCGGCACGTCAATCGCAACCGCCGGCATGCGGGCGCTGCCCATCGGCATCCCAAAACTCATGGTGTCGACGCTGGCGTCAGGCGACACCGCGCCCTTCGTCGACGTCTCCGATATCGTCATGATGCCGGCGATCACCGACCTCGCCGGTCTCAACCGCATCAGCCGCGTCGTACTGACCCACGCGGCCGATGCCATCACCGCGATGAGTGCCAGCCCGCCCGTCATCGATGCTGGAAAACCCGCCATCGGGCTCACCATGTTCGGTGTCACGACCGCGGCCGTCACCCAGATCGCCGATCTCATCCGCACGCGCTACGAGCCCATCGTTTTCCACGCCACCGGCACCGGTGGGCGCACCATGGAGACGCTGGTCGACAGCGGCTTCCTCTCGGGCGTCATCGATATGACCACCACCGAGATTGCGGATTTGCTGTTCGGCGGCGTGCTGCCGGCGCGCGAGGGGCGCCTCGACTGCATCGCCCGCACGAAGATCCCCTATGTCGGCTCCGTCGGCGCCTGCGACATGATCAATTTCTGGGCCCGTGCCACCGTACCGCCGCACTATGCGAGCCGGACCTTCTACGAGCACAATTCCAACGTCACGCTGATGCGCACCACTGCCGCAGAGTGCCGGGCCATCGGCCAATGGATCGGCGCAAAACTCAATGCCTGCGACGGCCCGGTGCGCTTCCTCATCCCCGAGCGCGGCGTCTCGGCGCTCGATATCGAAGGTGGCGCGTTCTGGTCTCCGAACGCCGACGCGGCCCTGTTCGACGCCATCGCCACCACGGTGGACTGGACCGAAAAGCGAAAACTCATCCGCGTCCCCTCTCACATCAACGACCCGGCATTCGCCGCGGCGGCGCTCGCCGCCTTCACAGAGATCATGCCCTAAGGAGGCCCCCTTGGCAGCAATCCCCCGCGGCGAAATTATGCGCAAATTCCAGGCGATGGTGGCCGAGAAACGGCCCATCGTCGGCGGCGGTGCGGGCACCGGACTGTCGGCAAAGTCCGAGGAGGCCGGCGGCATCGACCTCATCATCATCTACAATTCCGGCCGCTATCGCATGGCCGGCCGCGGCTCGGCCGCCGGGCTTTTGGCCTATGGCAACGCCAACGAGATTGTCCGCGACATGGCGCGCGAAGTGCTCCCCGTCGTCAGGCACACGCCGGTCCTTGCTGGCGTCAACGGCACCGACCCGTTCGTGCTGATGCCGCAATTTCTCGCCGAGCTCAAAGCCATGGGCTTTTCAGGCATCCAGAATTTCCCCACGATCGGCCTCTTCGATGGCGCCATGCGGCAATCGTTCGAGGAAACCGGCATGAGCTATTCGCTCGAGGTCGACATGATCGCCGAGGCGCGCGGTCTCGACCTCCTGACCACGCCCTATGTGTTCAATCCCGACGAGGCGCGCGCCATGACGGAAGCGGGCGCCGACATCATCGTCGCCCATATGGGCGTCACCACCGGCGGCGCCATCGGCGCCAAGGCCGCCAAGACGCTCGAGCAGTGCGCCGCCGAGATCGACGCCATTTCTGCAGCCGCCCGCAGCGTGCGCAGTGACATAATCGTGCTCTGCCACGGCGGGCCGATCTCGATGCCGGACGATGCAAAATTCATCCTCGCGCGCTGCAAGGATTGCCACGGCTTTTATGGCGCGAGCTCGATGGAGCGCCTGCCGGTGGAAGCCGCCATCGCGCGCCAGGTTCAAGACTTCAAGGCATTGCCGCTGCGCGGTTAGGGAGATCCACCATGGCTGGAATGGAACGCTATTTTGTCTACCCCAAAGACGTCGATGCCTTCGGCTTCGACTGGGGCCGCCTGTCGCTGACCGTCGCGCCTGAGGTCAACGGCGCCAAAACCTTCTCGGGCGGCGTCGTCGATCTGCCGAGCGGGCAGGGGCACACCCGCCACAATCATCCGGGGTCCGAAGAGATCATCTTCGTCATTTCGGGTGCGGGCGAACAGATGGTCGAGGACGATGCCGGCACGCCGGTGACGGTCAAAGTCTCGGCGGGGTGCACCATCTTCGTCCCCGACAGCCGCTTCCACTCGACCCTCAACACCGGCCCGGGCCCGATGCAGCTGTTCGTCGTCTACTCCCCCGCCGGCCCCGAAAAGCTGCTTCGCGAACTCCCCGATTTCAGAATCGTGCCCGCATCCCGTTGAAAATTCGCAATCCCCTAAGACAAACGGCGCGCCCGAGCGTTGAAGCCGCGATGCGTCACTCAGGAGAAAACGGATGTCTGAACATCCACCACACGATCCGTGGAGCGATCCGGCCTTTGAACGGGCGGTTCGGGAGACGGCGTATTTCCTCTGGGAGCAGGACGGCAAGCCCGAAGGACGCGAGCAGGACTACTGGTTCAGGGCCCTGGAGCGCGCCCTGCGCGAGCGCAATGCCGACCGCGACCTGACAAACAGCCCGCCGCGGAGCGCCTGACCTCATGAATTTCGCGGAACGCCACTCCCGCTCGCACGTTCATCGCCGGAACGGGAGCGGGCGATGACCAGCATTTTGATCATATCGGCAGCACTGCTGATGCTCGGCGCCGTGATGCGGGTCGGCTCGGAGGAGTGACCACGCCTCTCGGTTGACAATCGGGCGCAAACGCCGGACAGGCGGAGCCTCTGTTGCATCCGGGAGCGGGCAGTTTGACCATCGCAATCATTGGCGGAACCGGC
>JBKJTB010000407.1:0-17385 GCA_046594305.1 Devosia sp.
CTCGATGAGCCGACCAACTATCTCGACCTCGAGGGTGCACTCTGGCTCGAGAAGTATCTCGCGACCTATCCCTATACGGTGCTCATGATCAGCCACGACCGCGACCTGCTCAACAAGGCGGTGACCTCGATCGTCCATCTCGAGCGCGGCAAGCTGCAGCTCTATAAGGGCGGCTACGACATTTTCGAAGAGACGCGCCGCATGCAGATGGAGCTCAACAACAAGAGCCGCGAGCGCACCCTCGAGCAGATCGCGCATCTCCAAAGCTTCGTCGACCGCTTCAAGGCCAAGGCCACCAAGGCCAAGCAGGCGCAAGCCCGCGTCAAGATGATCCAGAAGCTGAAGCCACCGGCTGCGATGTTCGACGAATATGCAGCGCCGTTCCAGTTCCAGAACCCGAAGAAGATTCCGGCGGCGCCGATGCTCACCTTCCAGGATGTGGCGGTGGGCTATGGCGACAAGGCGGTGCTACGCCACATCACCAATCGCATCGATCCCGACGACCGCATCGCGCTGGTCGGCGTCAACGGCAACGGCAAATCGACGTTCGCGAAACTGCTGGCCGGCGACCTGAAGCCGATGGGCGGCGAGATGCGGCGATCCAAGGGGCTCGATATCGCCTATTTCGCCCAGCACCAGATGGACAAGCTCAAGCCCGAGCAGACGCCGCTCGAGCACGTCATCGACATGATGCCCTACGACAGCGAGGCGAAGCGGCGTTCGCGCATCGCGCAGATGGGCCTCACCACCTCGCGCATGGATACGCTGGTCAAGAATCTGTCGGGCGGCGAACGGGCGCGGCTGCTGCTCGGGCTTATCACCTTCGGCGGGCCGGGGATGCTGATCCTCGACGAGCCGACCAACCATCTCGACATCGACAGCCGCGACGCGCTGGTCGAAGCGCTCAACGACTACGAGGGCGCGGTGCTCATCATCTCCCACGATCGCCACCTCATCGAGGCGACAGTCGATAAGCTCTGGATCGCGCAGAACGGCACGATCGAGGAGTTCGACGAAGACCTCGACAGCTACCAGCGCATGCTGACCTCGGGCAAAGAGCGCCCGCAGAAGGGTGCGGCGGCGGCCCCTGCCCCGGCCGTCGACAAGAAGGCGGCACGGCAGGACAGCGCGGCGCGCCGCCTCGAGGTCGCGCCGCTGCGCAAATCGATCAAGGAAGCCGAGCAGAAGCTCGGCCGCCTGCGCGTCGAACTGGGCAAGGTCGAAGCGATCCTCGACGACCCGAAAGTCTATGACGGGGCACCCGAGCGCGTCGTCCTCCTCGGCAAGGACAAGGCCCGGTTCAGCGCCGAGATTGCGACCACCGAAGAGCGCTGGCTGGCGCTCAGCGAACAGCTCGAGGAGGCGGAGCGCGCCTGAGCGCGTTCGCCGCCCACTCTACATCCTGAACTGAGCCGTCATCGCGCCGCTGGCGATGAGCGCATCGACGGCGGCGACGTCGTGACCCGGTACGATCAGCAGATCCGGCTCGGCCGCGTGCAGCGCCTTCAGCATCGCGAGTTCGGCGAACACCGCGTCACGGTCCTCGTTCAGCATGAACTGCGAGAGGAGCCGCGGGCGGCCCTTGCCGGTCTCGACATTGCGCAGGGTCCAGCCGATGTCGCCGATGAACAGCAGTTCGCGTCCGTCCTCGCGCTTGACGTAGACCATCTGGCTGCCTGGGGTGTGGCCCGGGGCGCGGATCAGCACCACGCCGGGCGCAATCGACATCATGCCCTCATACTCGATCGGCGCGTAGTCGCTCAGCGCCGCCGGCCAGGCGAGGCCGTAGCGCGGCAGATCTTCGACCTGCTCCTTGTTGAGCCGCAAGGCGCGCGCGATGCCCTGTGGATCTGAGTAGGCGATGATGCCGCCGATGTGGTCCGGATGTTCGTGCGTCACGACGATCTGCGTCGCTTCGGCCATTGCCATGTCCATGCGTGCATAAGCGTCGTCATCGATCTGCGCGCCGAGCGAGGCGCCCATCGCGGCCGTTAAAGCGCTGTCGATCACCACCGTGTCGGTGGGCAGCACCAGCTGATAGGAGAACGCGGCCATCGGCGTCGGGCTCCAGCCGTCGCCCGCCACTGCGGCAACAGCGGGGAAGCTGAAGCTGGCGACCTTTTCGACCCGCACCTCGCTCGCCTTGCCACCGGGCAGCTCGTCCGCCTTGGCGCGGACGGCGGCGAGATCGAAGCCATAGGGCTGGATTGTCGATGGCGGGTTGCCGTCGCCGATGAACCAGTAGTAGGCGCCGCCGCCGACAATGAGCAGCACAACGACGATCGACAGCGTGATCCGTAACCAGCGCGGCATGATGAAGTCCCCCGATGGGTCAGCCTAGCGCAGCGGGACCGAAAGGCAATCAGGCCTTCTTCACCCAGCGCCCGTTCTCGTCCTGCTGCCAGTAAGTCAGCGTGTTGCCGGCCTGCAGGCCCTTCCACGCCACCCGCGCCTCGGTCACCGCATCGGGGTCGTGCCCCGAGAACATGAAGACGATGCGCTCATAGCCCTCGGCCGAACGCGGCACGGCGCGGTCGACGTAGAAGCGGACGTTCGCCGCATTGGCGTTCTCTGCGTCCATCGCGATCAGCACGGGCTGATCGGCATCGGTCTCGTCGCCCGCTATGCCGTGCGGCAGGAAGGCATCGTCGCGATAGGTCCACAGCAAGGCGTCGAGCGCCGTGGCGCGTTCGCGGCTCGAGGTCTCAACCACGGCACGCCAGCCGCGCTCGAGCGTCTTTTCGAGGAGCGTCGGCAGCACGCGTTCGAGCGGCTGGGATTCGAGATGGTAGAACAGGACGTCGGTCACTTCTCGTAGCCGTCGCGGACGAAGCGGTCGAGCAGCGCCACGCCGAAACCGGAACTCCAGCCGGCGTTGGTTTCGCTCGCCGGGCTGTTGAGCGCGACGCCGGCGATATCGAGATGCGCCCACGCCGTGCCGTTGATGAAGCGGCCGAGGAACTGCGCCGCGGTGATCGATCCCGCCGGGCGGCCGCCGGTGTTCTTGATGTCGGCGAAGCGGCTCTCGATCAGCTTGTCGTAGGCCGGGCCCATCGGCATGCGCCAGAGTTTCTCGCCGGTCTCGAAGCCGGCCGCGGTGAGCTTCGCCGACAACTCGTCGGAGTTCGAGAACAGCCCCGCATGGTCGCTGCCGAGCGCGACGCCGATGGCGCCAGTGAGGGTCGCGAGATCGACGATCGCCTGCGGCTTGAACTTCTCCTGCACGTACCAGAGCGCATCGGCGAGGACGAGCCGGCCCTCGGCGTCGGTGTTGACGATCTCGATGGTCACCCCCGATGCCGCGCGGACGATATCGCCGGGCCGCATCGAGGTGCCGCTCGGCATGTTCTCGACGATGCCGATGACGCCGACGACGTTCGCCTTCGCCTTGCGGCTCGCCAGCGCATGCATGAGGCCGGTGACGGCGGCGGCACCGCCCATGTCGCCCTTCATGTCCTCCATGCCGGCAGCGGGCTTGATCGAGATGCCGCCCGAATCGAACACCACGCCCTTGCCGACGAAGGCGACCGGCGCGGTGCCGGGATCGCCGCCGTTCCAGTGCATGACGACCAGCCGCGGCGGCCGGGCCGAGCCCTGCGACACCGCCAGCATCGACCACATGCCGAGCGCCTCGAGTTCGGCCTGCCCCAGCACCTCCACCGTGACGCCGAGCGCCGACAGCGACGCGGCACGGTCGGCGAACTCGACTGTCCCCAGCACATTGGCGGGCTCGTTGATGAGGTCGCGGGCGAGGAGTTGCCCCTCGACGGCGGGCATGCGGGCGGCGATGGCGGCATCGGTTCCCGCCGGATCGACGACATGGAGCGTCACCGTCAGAGTTTCCCCCGACTCCTCGTCCTTCTTGCGGCTCTTGTATTTGTCGAACTTGTACTGCCGCAGCCTGAGGCCCGCGGCCAGTTCCGCCACGGCGCCCGGCATCGCCTCGTGGCCGTCGAGAATGACGCTCACGGTACCGGCGGCAAGCCCCATGATCTTGGCGGCCAGCGAGCCGCCGCGATCGGCCCAGGCGGCGCCCGACGACGGGGTGTCGGCGTCCATCTTGCCGGCCCCGAGGACCAGCAGGCGCTTGGCGTCGAGCCCGTTCGGGCCGGCGATGTCGACAGCCTGTCCCGGCTTGCCCTTGAAGCCGATGCTGCTGGCGATGCGCTCGAAATCGAGGCCCGTGCGGGACCAGATTTCGGCTGCGGCGCCGCGCGGTGGCATGCCTTCGCCGGCATAGATGACGATGAGCCCGGCCGGGATGAGCGGCAGGGCGGCGGTTTTGATCACGAGAGTCTGGGACATGCAGGCAAGCAACAGGTCTTCCCCTATCGCGTCAATCCCGTCCGCTTCGCCTTGCCATCGCCATCGAACCTCCGCACTGTCTGCGGGGGAATTCATCGACGGAGAGCACGCGATATTCAACCTCAAGCGGGGTGCCCAATGGCACGCCTAAGCCGCTATCTCCTCAAGCTTTTCTCCGTTGAAGCGGCGGCCCTTTTCGCCGTCGCCGCGCTGCTGCTGTTCCTCATCCAGTGCCTCCGCCTGTTCGACCTCGTCTCGACCCGCGGCCAGAGCCTGTTCACGCTGCTGGGGCAAGCGGCGCTGGGCATGCCGTCGCTGGGCATCGTGTTCCTCTATGTCTGTCTGGCAATCGGGCTCGGCCGGGCGCTTCGCACCCTGCAGGACCGGTCGGAACTGCAGATTATCCATGTGAACGCCCTCGTGCCGGCGCTCATGCAGGCGGTGCTCGCCTATGCCCTGGGCGGGATGGTTTTGCTGCTCGGGCTCGCCCACATCGTCGAGCCCGCCAGCGTGCGGACCACCAGCGCCTGGTCCGAAAGCATCGCCGCCGACCTCGTGTCGCGCAGCATGATCCCGCACCGGTTCACCGAGATCGTCGATGGCGTCTCGATGATCATCGGCTCGCGCGACGCGGAAGGGCAGATCACCGATTTCTTCGCCGACGACACGCGCAACGTAGCGCTGCGGCGCACCTACTTCGCCAACTCGGCGCTGATCACCCGCGACGACCAGGGTTTCGTGCTGCGCCTCCGCGACGGCTCGATCCAGCAACTGAGCGCAGCCAAGCGGCTCTCCGAGATTTCCTTCACCCGCTACGACCTCGCCCTCGACGCGCTGACCGGCGACGTCGACGCCGGCGGCGACAGCCTGGCACGGACCTCGAGCCTCGAGATCATCGGCAAAGCGCTGCGGGGCAAGGATCTGAGCCGCAACGAGGGCCGCGCCCTGGTCCGCCGTACGGTCGAAGGCCTGCGCGTGGTGGCGCTTTGCCTGTTCGTCGCGGCTCTGGCGATCTTTCCCACGGGGAACCGCCGCCGCATTTCAGCGCCGATCGAACTGGTGGCACTGGGCGCGGCGTTCGCCGAGCGCGGCATCACGTCCTACGTCAAACTGCCGAGCCCCATCGACCTCGTCGGCGGTCCCTTGCTGCTCATGCTCGCCGCCCTCGTCATTCTCGCGATACGCTTCCGTGTCTTTGTGCCGCTCCGCATCAAGAGGCAGCCAGCATGACCCGCATCGACTGGATCATCATGCGGCGCCTCTCGGTCCGCATCGGCGTCACGGTGCTGGTGTTCTTCGGGCTGCTCTGCCTCGTCGAATCGCTCGACACTTGGCGGTTCACCACTTTGAGCAAGATCGGCGGCCCGCTGTTGCCGCTGCTGGCGATCGTCACCGGCGCGAGCCGAAACATCATCGGCACGCTCGGCGTGACGGTGCTGATCGGGACCATCATCGGGGTCCTCGACCTGCAGTCGCGGCGCGAGCTGACGGTCATCAAGGCCACCGGCATCTCGATCTGGCGGATCCTGAGGGCGCCGATCGTGGCGGCGCTGCTGCTCGGAATCGTTGTCGCCGTCGCGGGCGATACCCTCGCCATCCAGGTCAGCCGTTCGCTCCCGGTCGCGGCCAGCCGTTCGACGAGCGACGCACTCTGGCTCGAGCAGCGCGGCGCCGACGGTAACTATATCCTGTCCGCCCAGCATGTCCGGAACCGGGGAACCGCGCTCGACAACGTCACCCTGTTTCTGACCGACGCGACGGGTCGCGTGCAGATCGAAGCGGCGACGGCGCGCCTGACCAATGGCGCCTGGGCGCTCACCGATGTCGTCCGATACCGCGCCGACTCGCCTCCCGAGATGCTGGCCAGTCTTCGGGTCTCCACCGTGACCACGGCGGGCGACATGCAGGTCCGGTTGACCTCGGCCCGGGACCTCACTTTCATGGAACTGGTTAACGTCGTGACGCAAAATATCGCCGACCCGGGCATGCGAGCGACCGCAATGACCAGCCTTTTGCGGCTTCTTGCCCTCCCCGGGCTTTTGGTCAGTTCGGTGCTCATCGGATTTGCATTTACCTCGGGTTATCGAAGGACAAATAAGTATGGCGGGGCGGTCCTTTATGGCGTCGTTCTTGGTTTTGTGGTTTATGTGGTGACCGAACTGGCAAACCGTTCCGGGTTGGCTGGAGTATTGGACCCCACATTCGCCGCCGCAGGGCCGGCTTTTGTGGCGATTGTTGTTGGGTTGACAGTGCTGCTATACAAGGAAGACGGGCGAGCGCGATGATATCCCGCCCACGACTCTTTGCCGACATGCTGCCGCGCCCTGCCCTGGTCCGCGTTGTTGCGGGATTCCTCTTCGCCCTTTCCACAGTTTTGCTTGCGGCGCCCGCCGCGGCCGCGCTCCTGCCACCGGGCTTCTTCGACATGAAGGTGACGCCCGGCGAAGGCGCAGCGGCGGTCGAGGCCGACATGCTGAGCTTTGATGCCAGCACCGGTGTGATCACAGCCGAAGGCGATGTGCTGCTGTCCTATCAGGGGATGACGATCCGTGCCGATCGGCTGGAGTTCAACCAGACGAGCGGCGAACTCCATGCGGTTGGCTCCGTCATCGTCAGCGACGGCTCCGGCAACAGCTTCGAGATGGACACCGTCGAGGTGACCGGCGGGATGAAGCAGGCCTTCATCAAGTCGCTGACCATCACCACCGCCGCCGGGGCGGTCGTTACCGCAGACAGCATCGAGTACAAGGATGCGCTTGCGACGGTGCTCACCGAAGCCTCGTATTCGCCCTGCGGCCTCTGCATCGACAGCAAGGGCCGCAAGATCGGCTGGAAGGTCAAGGCCGCGCGGATGATCTACGACCGCGAGAAGGCCTCGGTCGTTCTCGAGGGGGCCTCGCTCGAACTGCTGGGTATTCCCGTGGCCTGGATCCCGTGGCTCTGGATCCCCGATCCGACGCAGCCGCGCGCTCAGGGCATGCGCTTCCCCTCGTTCGACTATTCCGACACGCGCGGCGCCGAGGTCACGGTTCCGTTCTTCGTGCCGGTCGGCAAGGATTTGGACCTGCTGCTCAGCGGCACGCTGATGAGCAAGCAAGGTTTTATGCCACGGGGCGAACTCACCTGGCGCCTGCCGGAATATCGCGGCGTGATCGAGGTCAAGGCGTCCGGTCTCTACCAGTTCGGCCGCGCGCAGTTCGCCGGCCAGCAGGGCGACCGCGACTGGCGCGGCGCCATCCAGACCTCGGGCAAATTCGTGCCCAAGGAACACTGGACTGTCGGCTGGTCCTATTCGGTGTTCTCGGACAACGCTTATCTCAGCGACTACGAACTCTCCGACGCCAAGAGCAACACCAACGAGGTGTATGCGACACACCTGACCCAGGACACCTGGTTCGACGCGCGCATCCAGCGCTTCAACCGCATCGGCAATTACGCTCCGAGCGATGACGACAAGCAGGGCATGAACCTGCCCAAGATCGAATTCGAGCATGTCCAGGACCTGCCACCGGGATTGGGCCGCGTGCATTTGACGGGCGAGTTGCTCGGCGTGCGCCGCGGCCTCGACCAGCTCGGCGGCGTCTATGGCGGCAGCGCGGTTCCGTACGTCCCCGGCTATGAGGGCACCAAGCTTCACGGCATGCTCGAGGCAGCCTGGGAGGACCAGATCATCCTGCCCGGCGGGCTGGCGGCGACCCCCTATGTCGGCGTCCGTCTCGATGGCTCGACATACAAGCGCAGCGCGGGCGCCTTGCCGGCCCCCTACCCGACCCAGCTCGACGCGACGCTGTTCTCGGCGACGCCGATCGCGGCGCTCGACCTGCGCTATCCGCTGATGATGACCAACGGCGCCGACGTGCATCTGATCGAGCCGATCGCCCAGATCGTCTATCGCGGTTCGGGCACGACCAAGGTCGGCATCACCAATGACGACGCGCAGAGCTTCGTCTTCGATACGTCGAACCTCTTCTCCTACAACCGCTTCTCCGGCATCGACCGGCAGGAGACGGGCCTCAGGGCCAATATCGGCGGGCACTATCTGGGCAGTTTTGGCGACGGCAGCTGGCTCGATCTGGTGGGCGGGCAGTCGTTCCACCTGGCTGGCGTCAACGCCTATGGCATCGGCGACCAGATGCAGGTCGGCACCAGCACCGGCCTCGGCGCGACGAACTCATTCATCGTGGGAAGCGCGCGCTATGGCACGGCGTGGGGCCTGACCGGCGGCGCCAAGGCGCAGGTCGATCCGGCCACCTGGACGATCACGCGCGCCGGTGTCGGCGTCAACTTCGCGCCGCCCGGCCAATGGTACACGCTGGGTGCCGACTATATCTATCTTGCTGCAAATCCGACCCTCGGGATCGACGACGAGGAGCACGAGATCAAGGGGCGCGCCAGCGTCACGATCGCCGACTACTATACGCTGTCGGGCGCGCTGCAGTGGAACATCGACGACAACGCCTGGACGAGGGCCGAAACCGGCCTCGTTTACGGCGATGGCTATTTGACCGTCGGCGGCGGTGTTTACTTTACCCCGACCAGCTGGGGCATCAACTTTACGACGCTGAACCTGCGGGATCCGCTGGGCCTCGCCTTCTGACGCACGAATTTCAGCCGCAATTTTCAGGGACAAAGCCCCGGGCTTTCCAAGATAGGCAGACTATGAAGATGCTACGCGTTCTGAGCGCTGTGCTGCTGGGCTTCACCCTCCTGTTTTCGGCCGTGTCGGCCGAAGCGGCGACTGCGGTGGTTACGGTCAACGGCCAACCGATCACCGATGTGCAGGTCTCGCAGCGCCTCGCGCTCTACAAGATCGAAGGCAAGAACAACCGGTCCGCGGCTCTCAACGAGCTGATCAACGAGACGCTGCAGGTGCAGGAGGCGACGCGCCTCGGCTTCACGGTGTCGGAGGCCGATATCGACGATGCCGTCCTCGACGTGGCGCGCCAGATCAAGGTCTCGGCGAGCAACCTCGCCAAGATCCTCACCGACAACGGCGTGCCGATGTCGACGCTGCGCGACCGGCTCAAGGCCAACATCGCCTGGTCGAAGGTGACGCAGACCGTCGTCAGCAGCCGCGTCCAGGTGTCCGAAGCCGACATCGACGCGGAGGCCAAGAAGAAGCTGACGGCCGCCAACAGCTTCGACTACGTGCTCAAGGAAGTGCTGTTCCTCGGCGGTGACGCCAGCAAGCGGACGGCCCAGGCCAACCAGTACAAGAAGAGCTTCGCCGGCTGCGACAGCGCCGTGCAGCTGTCGCTGTCCTACACCGACGCCGCCGTCCGCGACATTGGCCGGCGCCATGCCACGCAGTTCCCCGATGCCCTCGCCCAGGAGCTCGCCAAGCTTAACGTCGGTGGCATCACCAAGCCGCGCGTCGTCGAGGGTGGCGTGTCGATGCTGGCCGTCTGCTCCAAATCGACGTCCGAGGACACCACCTACATCGCCAACAACATCCGCCAGGAAACCGGCACCAAGGGCATGCAGGCGGAGGCCGACAAATATCTGGCCGAGATCAAGGCCAAGGCGCAGATCGTCAAGGGGTAACATGGCTGAGCTCGCCCCAATCGCGATCAGCATGGGCGAGCCTGCCGGCATCGGCCCGGATCTCATTCTAAAACTCTACGAGAACAAGGCGGAGCTCGCGCTTCCGCCCTTTATCGTTTTCGGCAGCATGGCGTTCCTCGCGGCGCGCGCACGGCGCCTCGGGCTCAACATCAATTTCGCGCAGACAAGTGCCGACCAGGCGGCCGGACAATTCGCCGTCGCCCTGCCGGTCTCCCATGTCGAAGGCCTCGTGCCCGACAAGCCCGGCGACACCAGCCCGCTCTCGGGCAAGGCGGTGATCGAGTCGATCAGCCGGGCCGTGGCCGAGACCCTGGGCGGCCAATGCCGCGGCATCGTCACGGCGCCGATCCACAAGGCGGCGCTCTACACGGCCGGGTTCAAGTATCCGGGCCACACGGAATTTCTCGCCGCGCTCTGCGCCAATGGCGGACCCGTGCCGCATCCCGTGATGATGCTCGCGCACGAGAACTTCCGCGTCGTGCCGCTGACCATCCACGTGCCGTTGCGCGAGGTGCCGGACCTCATCACCGTCAAGCTGATCCGCGAGACCGCGCGGATCGTCGAACACGACCTCCGGACGCGGTTCGGCATCGCCGAGCCCAAGCTCGCGATCACCGGCCTCAACCCGCATGCCGGCGAGAGCGGAGCGCTGGGGACCGAGGAGAACGAGATCATCGTGCCGGCGGTGCTCGACCTGCAGAACAGCGGCATGCGCATCGACGGCCCGTTCTCCGCCGACACGGCCTTCCACCGGCCGAACTGGCAGAAATACGACGCCGTGATCTCGATGTATCACGACCAGGCGCTGATCCCGATCAAGACGGTGGCGTTCGACGATGCCGTCAACGTCACGCTCGGCCTGCCGATCGTGCGCACTTCGCCCGATCATGGAACGGCGTTCGACCTCGCCGGCACCGGCAATGGCTCGTGGAACTCGATGCTGGCCGCGATCCGCCTCACGGACCGGCTGACGGCGTGAGCCAGATCGACGATCTTCCGCCGCTGCGCGACGTCATCGCGCGGCATGGGCTCAGCGCCAAAAAGCAGCTCGGGCAGAATTTCCTGTTCGACCTCAATCTCACCAGCCGCATCGCGCGCACCGCCGGCATGCTTGCCGATGTGACGGTGATCGAAGTCGGCCCCGGCCCCGGAGGCCTGACCCGCGCGCTGCTCGCCGAGGGCGCGAAGAAGGCCATCGCCATCGAGCGAGACGACCGCGCCCTCCCCGCTCTCGCCGAGATCGAGGCGGCCTATCCCGGCCGCCTGCAGATCATCGCCGGCGACGCGATGAGCATCGACTACGCCGCCCTCGCCGACGGCCCGACGCGCATCGTCGCGAACCTGCCCTACAATATCGGCACCGAGCTGCTGATCGGCTGGCTGACGGCCGATCCGTGGCCGCCGTTCTTCCAGTCGCTGACCCTGATGTTCCAGCGCGAGGTGGCCGAGCGCATCGTCGCCAAACCCAGCGACGACGCCTATGGCCGGCTCGGCGTGCTCTGCGGCTGGCGCACCGATGCCCGCATCGCCTTCAACGTCGGCCGCGAGAACTTTACACCGCCACCGAATGTGACGTCGGCGGTTGTCCATCTGGTGCCCAAGCCGGTCGCGTCCGACGTACGCGTGAAGGATCTCGAAGCCGTGACCAAGGCCGCCTTCGGCCAGCGCCGCAAGATGGTGCGGCAGAGCCTCAAATCGACGGGCGTGCCGGTGGAGAAGCTGCTCGCAGCGGCTGGGCTCAAGGGCGATGAGCGGGCCGAGACGTTGCCGGTCGAGGCGTTTCTGCAAATGGCAAAGGTACTACGGAGCTAGCAGTCGGCGTCCTTCCCCCGCGCGCGGGGGAAGGTGGGCAGCAAAGCTGACGGAAGGGGCGGCCACACGCACCGAGTCCAGTCTCGCCCCCTCCACCGGCTTCGCCGGTCCCCCTCCCCCGCTTCGCAGGTGAGGATCGCCGACTGCGGCCCTAGAGGCTGTCGATCTGTCCCTGCAGATCCCGCACAAAGCTCTCCATCTGCGTGAAGCGGTCGCGCCGCTGCCGCGCTGCCGCGAGGATGGATCGCACCCGGGCACAACTCTGGTCGAGATCTTCGTTCACTAGAACGTAGTCGTACTCGTTCCAGTGCTGCATCTCGACACGGGCGTTCTTGAGGCGCGTCTCGATGGTCTGCTTGCTGTCCTGAGCGCGCCGTTCGAGGCGTTTTCGCAGCTCGCGGATCGACGGTGGCAGGATGAAGATCGTCACCATGTCGGCGCGGGCCCGTGCCAGCAATTGCTGGGTGCCCTGCCAGTCGATGTCGAACAGGATGTCGCGGCCGGCCGAGAGCTTCTCTTCAACGCGAGCGCGCGGCGTGCCGTAGAAATTGCCGTGCACTTCGGCACTCTCGAGCAACTCGCCCTCGGCGCGCATGCGCTGGAATTCGGCGACGTCGATGAAATGATAGTGCACGCCTTCGATCTCGTCGGTGCGCCGGGCGCGGGTCGTCACCGACACCGACAGCGAGATGTTCGGATCGTCCTCGAAGATGGCGCGCGAAATGGAGGACTTGCCCGCGCCCGAGGGCGAGGCCAGCACCATCATCACTCCGCGACGCGCGAACTCCATCGTCACTCCAGGTTCTGCACCTGCTCGCGGAACTGGTCGATGACGGCCTTCAAATCGAGGCCGATCGCCGTCAGGTCCACGGCATTGGATTTCGAGCAGAGAGTATTGGCTTCCCGGTTAAATTCCTGTGAGAGGAAATCGAGTTTTCGCCCCACCGAGCCGCCCTCGGCCAGCAGCGCACGCGCCGACGAGACGTGTGCCCCCAGCCGGTCGAGTTCCTCGCGGATGTCGGCCTTGGTCGCGAGCAGCAGCGCTTCCTGCGCCAGCCGGTCCTCGCTGAAGCCGGCTGCCGACGCCAGCAGATCGCCGACCTGCTCCCTGAGCCGCGCCAGAACCACGTCGCGATTGCGCGCCGGGTTGGCCGCTGCCAGATCGCGGAGCCGCGCGATTTCAGTGACCTGCGCCAAGAGGATATCGCCCAGATGCACGCCCTCGGCGCGGCGCGAAAGCTTGAGGTCGCCGAGCGTCGCGTCGACCGCCTCGTAGATCGCGGCGTGCAGCCGGTCTTCGGTATCGGCGTCGAGCGGCGCATCATGCTGCTCCAGCACGCCCTTCAGCACGAGAATTCCGTCGGCCGTCGGCGGCGGGGAATTGGTCAGCGCGCCGATGTCCTTGATCGCCTCGAGCACCGCCTCGAGTGCCTGCTGGTTGACCACCACGCGGCCGCCTTCGCCTTCGCGATCGACGTTGAGGTTCACCGTCACCGAACCGCGCGACAGGGCCTTGCTGATGCGGCGGCGGATGTCGCCTTCGAGCGCATCGTAGCCCGGGGTCATGCGCATGCGGACATCGAGCCCGCGCGCGTTCACCGATTTGATCTCGACGGAAAACGAAATGCCCGGCACGCCGCCTTGGGCGCGCGCATATCCAGTCATACTCGACAGGGCATTGGCCATGCGGAGCCCGATACACGAATTATTGGGTCGTGTCTCCGGCTTCCGTGGCCTGTTCCTGCTCGAGTTCCTGGCGCGCGTCCTCGTCCTCGGCCTTGCGATATTGGGCAACGTTCTTGCGGTGCTCGGCATAGGTCGCGGCGAACAGATGCCCGTCGCTGGGGTCCGTCCCCTTGGCGACGAAGTAGAGGTAATTGGTCTGTGCCGGATGCGCGACGGCTTCGAGCGCGGCGGTTCCCGGATTGGCGATCGGACCGGGCGGCAGGCCGTCGATCTGGTAGGTGTTGTAAGCGGTCTTGGCGTTCAGCTCCGCTTTGGTGAGGCCGCGGCCGAGCGGGCCCTGCCCCTGCGTGATGCCGTAGATCACCGTCGGGTCAGTCTGCAGCCGCATGCTCTTCTTGAGGCGGTTGATGAATACCGACGCCACCTGCGGGCGCTCGGTCTCGACGCCGGTTTCCTTCTCGACCAGCGACGCCATCGTCACCATCTGTTCGGGCGACTTGATTACTTCGTCGATCGACGGATCGCGAGCCGCCCAGATGCGGGCGATCTCGTCCTTCATCTTGGTCTTCATGTCCTCGACCAGCGCTTGCCGGCTGTCACCCGGGAAGAAGTCGTGCCGCTCGGCCAGCAGGCTCCCCTCGGCGGGCACGCTGACCGGATCGCCGGCCAGGCTCTGCGCCGGATCGTTGAGCCGCTGCGCCACCTGCCACGAGGTCTCGCCGGGGATAACGTTGACGAAGAATTCCTGCGGCTTGGTCTCGGTGATGATCTTGAGGATGTCCGACATCGAGGCTTTCGCCGGGATCATGTACTGGCCGGGCCGGAGCCCGCTCGGCTTCAGCAGGAACAGCGCGCCGCGGTAGACCAGCCCATTGCTCACGAGGCCCTGTTCCTCGAGCGGAGCTGCGAGGCCCTGCAGCGATGCCCCCTTGGGCACGAGGAAGGCGGTCTCCTCGGTCTTGGGACCATCCTCGTAATATTGCGTGATGCCCCAATAGGTCGCGCCACCCGCGACCAGGACGCCGAGGATCAGCAGCGTCATCAGGCCGTTGAGGAAGGCGATAGCGCCCGATTTGCGCTTGCGCTTGGCCATTGCGATCTCCCCCTTGGAACGGCGTCGTGGTCAGCATTTGCCCTAAGGAACGGGGCAAAACAAGGACGCACTTGGCGTTGCAATCGGCTGTTTGTGTGGCGGTGGTACTAGTGGGGAGGGCCGAGCTCCACTCGCGGGCCAGCCCCCACCCACCGGCTACGCCGGTCCCCCCTCCCCGATGGGAGGGATACGCCAGATTTCGTTCATCGAGTGGAGCCCATCCCTCCCATCGGGGAGGGGGGACCACGCGTAGCGTGGTGGGTGGGGGCTTCCCTACTAAGCCACCTTGCGGAAGATCAGCGACGCATTGGTCCCGCCGAAGCCAAACGAGTTCGACAGCGCGACGTTGATCTCTTTCTTCACCGGCACCTTGGGCACGAGGTTGATCACCGACTGCACCGATGGGTTGTCGAGATTAAGCGTCGGCGGCGCAATGTTGTCGCGCATGGCGAGCAGCGAGAAGATCGCCTCGACCGAGCCGGCAGCGCCGAGCAGATGCCCAATCGCTGATTTGGTGGACGACATCGTCGCCTTGGGTGCCGCGTCGCCGAGCAGCCGCGTCACCGAGCCCAGCTCGATCTCGTCGCCGAGCGGCGTCGAAGTCCCGTGCGCGTTGACGTAGTCGATGTCGCTCGCCGAAATACCGGCGCGCTTGACTGCCGCCTGCATGCAGCGGAAGCCGCCATCGCCGTCCTCGGAGGGCGCGGTGATGTGGAAGGCGTCGCCGCTGAGGCCGTAGCCGACCAGCTCGCCATAGATCTTTGCGCCGCGCGCCTTGGCCCGCTCGTAGTCCTCGAGCACCACGACGCCGGCGCCCTCGCCCATCACGAAGCCGTCGCGGTCCTTGTCATAGGGACGCGACGCCGCCGCAGGGTTGTCGTTGAAATTGGTGGAGAGCGCCCGGCAGGCGGCAAAGCCGGCGAGCGCGATGCGGTTGACGCAGCTCTCGGTGCCGCCGGCGACCATCACGTCGGCGTCGCCCATGGCGATCAGCCGCCAGCTGTCGCCGATGGCATGCGCGCCGGTTGAACAGGCCGTCACCACCGAGTGGTTCGGGCCTTTGAGCCCGAAGCGGATCGAGACGTAACCGGAGGCGAGATTGATCAGCCGGCCCGGAATGAAGAACGGGCTGATCCGTCGCGGCCCTTTCTCGTGGAGGGTGATCGAGGCCTCGTAGATGCCCCCGAGCCCGCCGATGCCCGAGCCGATGAGCACGCCGGTCCGCTCGGCGTCCTCTTTGGTCGTGGGTTCGACCCCGGCGTCGTCGATGGCCTGCTTGGCAGCCGCCATCGCATAGATGATGAACGGATCAACCTTGCGCTGATCCTTCACATCCATCCACTCGTCGGGATTGTACTTGCCGTCGGCATAGTCGCCCAGCGGCACGCGATGGGCGATCTGGCAGGCGATATCGTCGACCCGGAAGTCGTCGATGCGCCTGGCGCCGCTTTTGCTGGCGAGGATGTTGGCCCAAGTGGTTTCTACGCCGCATCCGAGCGGGGTCACGGCCCCCATTCCCGTTACGACAACGCGGCGCAGTTCCATCGATAGAGCCGTTTCCGGCGGCTAGCCGGGCTGGTGCCCGGCTTAGCCGACAGCCTTGGTGAGGTAAGCGACAGCGTCGCCAAAGGTCTGGATCGACTCGGCAGCGTCGTCAGGGATCTCAACGGAGAATTCTTCTTCGAACGCCATCACCAGCTCGACCTGATCGAGCGAGTCGGCGCCCAGATCGTCGATGAAACTGGCCTTTTCGACGACCTTTTCCGCATCGACGTTGAGGTGCTCGACGACGATTTTGCGGACGCGGTCAGCGATATCGCTCATGTTATGACTTCCCTTTTGCAGTCTGGTTCGGTTCGTTCGATCGCGACCGACTGTTTTCTCCAGTCGGACATGACTTTAGGCGGGCTTCACTAAGCCCGCAAGTGAGCCGTGGTCGCCAATCAGCGGCGGCAACTAACATACTGTCTTGGCTTTGACCATATTGCCCAACGGCCCGCCCACAGGGGCGGTTCCGGCCATCAGACCATTAGCATCCCGCCGTTGACGTTCAGCGTCTGCCCGGTGATGTAGGATGCCTCGCTGGAGGCGAGGAAAACCGTGCAGCCGGCCACTTCCTCGGCGGTCCCGAGCCGTCCGGACGGGATTTTGGCGAGGATCATGTCGCGCTGCTTGTCGTTGAGCTCGTCGGTCATGGCCGACGAAATAAAGCCGGGCGCCACGGTATTGACCGTGATGTTGCGCGAGGCAACTTCCTGCGCCAGCGACTTGCTCATGCCGATGAGGCCGGCCTTGGAGGCCGCATAATTGCCCTGCCCGGGGTTGCCGGCGACGCCGACCACCGAAGTGATCGAGATGATGCGGCCAAAGCGCTGCTTCATCATTCCACGCAGCACCGAGCGGGTCAGGCGGAAGGCTGCGGTCAGGTTCACGGCGATCACCTCGTCCCACTCCTCGTTCTTCATGCGCATGAAGAGATTGTCGCGGGTCATGCCGGCATTATTGATGAGGATGTCGAGCCCGCCCAGCGCCGCTTCGGCACTCGGCACGAGCCTGTCGACTGCATCGTGATCGCTGAGATCGCAGGGCAGGATCGGGTGATGGCCCTTGGCCATTTCCTTGGCCGTATCCTCGAGCGCTGCAACGCGCGTGCCGCTCAGCGCCACCGTCGCGCCGGCCTTGCTCAGCGCCTTGGCGATCTCGCGCCCGATGCCGCCGGAGGCGCCGGTCACCAGCGCGCGTTTGCCGGTCAGATCAAACATTTACGAGCTCCACTTGCGATTTTGATTCAGTCCAGCGGCTCGCCCCAACCCCCTCGTCATCCCCGCGAAGGCGGGGATCCAGTTCGGGACTTGCGCCAGACACAAGATGGATTCCCGCCTTCGTGGGAATGACACCGTGAGTGGAACGGAGTCCACAGTTCA
>JBKJTB010000105.1:0-23434 GCA_046594305.1 Devosia sp.
GTCGCCCATCTGCCAGAAGTTGGACTTGGCGCCGAGCCGGACGATACGATCGTCCGGCAGGCCGGCGATTTTCTTCCAGAGCTCGAACGCCTCGTCGTCATCCTGATAGATAGTGGCGGTCAGCTTCGCCTTGGGCAGCCCCCACTCCTTGGTCAGCAGGTCCCAGGCGAGGACGATCGCCTGCTCCTTGAAGTAATCGCCGAAGGAGAAATTCCCCAGCATCTCGAAGAAGGTGTGGTGGCGCGCGGTGAAGCCGACATTGTCGAGATCATTATGCTTGCCGCCGGCGCGCACGCATTTCTGCGCCGTCGTGGCCCGCGAATAGTCGCGCTTTTCGAGCCCGGTGAAGACGTTCTTGAACTGCACCATGCCGGCGTTGGTGAACATCAGCGTCGGGTCGTTGCGCGGCACCAGCGGCGAAGACTCGACGGCGGTGTGCCCGTTCTTCTCGAAGAAGCCGAGGAAAGAAGACCGGATGTCGTTGACGCTGTGCATGGCGAAGTCTCGTAAACCCAAGAAAAGGGCGGCCTGAGCCGCCGCTGGAATAGTCGGAAATGCCTTCTATCGCGGGGCTTCATGGCATGTCCAGCAATTGGGCGTGCAGCATCGTGCGGCGGCCGCGGAGCCTCGGGCTTCAGGGGGTGCAAGTCGACCTTCAGCCGACACGCGCTTGCGATGGCATATTGCTCCAGGCGCCCGCAAGTGCCTAACTACCCTTTGACGAGGGGGAGGTTCACATGAGGAATGTCTCATCACTAGGCGTGGCAAGCCGGGAAGCGCTGCTTCTTCAGTCGGCTCAGGCCGCGGTCGACAGGCATCCGCAGGCGCTGTTCACTGATTTCCAGTGGTTTCTGTTCCAGGCCCGGGACGCGGTCTACTTCACGGCGTTCTCGACGGTCAGCTTCGACAAGGACCTGGTCGCCAATATCGTCGCCGAGATGGTGGCGCTGGCGCCGCAGATGACGCACGGGTTCGTCGGCGCAAAACCCGGCCTGCCGTTCCCCAAGCACCTGCTCGACGCCATCACCGACGTGACGATGGTCGACGACTTCGACGGCTACCCGGACAAATGGCTCAGCCACTCGCAGGATATCTTTGCCCGCGAGGACCTGCCCCTGTTCCGCGTTCAGGCTCTGGTGCGCCGGGGTGGGCCGGACGCCGAGGGCCGCGCTTCGCTGATCCAGGTTCGTTCGAGCCACGCACTGCTCGAGGGCGCCGACTCGGCGCTGCTCGCGCGCTCGCAATCGGCGGCGCGCTCCAGCGAGCGGGACGGCCTGCAGAAGGTCGGGCTCGGCGCTCGTATCCTCACAACGGTGCAGGCTCAGTTGATGGCGTGGTCGTACATCGCGGCGGCCAATCTCCTCGCGCCCAACGAGCAGCCCTGGGGCTACAAGACCCTCGCCATCAAACGGCACCGGCTGCGCGCCCTCGCCAATCGGCTGGGGGTGCGGCAGCGGTCGCTCTACTATGCGCTCGTCACCTACGCCATCAACGGCGAGGGCCCGACCAAGCACATGAGCAAGCGAGTGATCGGCGCGGCCTACACCCTGCTCGGCGGCAAGCCCTCCGAGGGCGATGACGGCTGGCTGCGCGTCAAGGCGATGCAGGCCAAGTTCAAGGTGATCGACGACTTCGTGGAATTCGTTCGCGCTATCGACGACACCGTCGGGCGGCTCGAAAAGCAGGATGTGACCAAGTTCATGGTGCTCATGAACTCGGTGATCCATACCCTCAGAGGTCTCAACGCGATGTGGAAGGGCCTGCCGGGCAAGCGCTTCTGGCGCTTCTCGATGGGCATCGAGATCGCCCTGACCCTGGTGCCGCCGCATCGCACCTATGGCCCGGTGACGCACGGCATCATGGAGCCGATCTATTGCGGTGCCTGGCATCCGGGTCAAAACATCTGCACCTATTGCCCTGGCCGCGACTACATCACGATGAACTTCTCGATGGAGCAACGGCACATTGCCAACGTCGACAAGATCATGCCGCTGATCGAGCGGATCGAGGCGATGGACATCCCGCCGTCCGATCGCGCGGTTGAGGATGAAGCGGCCTAGACCACAAGCCGCAGGCGGCGCGGTGTTGCCGAGTCACACCTTCGGAAGCGGGCCGGCGGGACGGTAAGTGTTGAGGAGGACGCCATTGGGCGTGCGTTCCGTCTCGACCAGCGTGAGGGCGCGGGGAGGCACGCCGTTCTCGAACAGCCGCTTGCCGCCCCCGACCACGACGGGCGCGATCCACATGCGGTATTCGTCGACGAGTTCCGCGCCGATCAGTGTCTGCAACACTTGGTGGCTGCCCCAGATGTGTAGGTCCGGTCCGTCCGATGCCTTCAGCCGGCGGATTTCCGCGACGATTTCACCGCCGATCTGCTTCGATGTCTTCCAACCGAGGCTGTCGGGGCGATGCGTGACGACGTATTTCACTGCCGTGTCGAAAGCCTTGCTGATCGGGTTGTCGCCCTGCTTCGGCCAGTACGAGGCGAAGATGTCGTAGGTCCGGCGGCCCAGAAGCAGGTCGAACGCACCGGCTATAATGTCGTCAAGCGCCTGCTTCAGGCGTTCGTCGCCGTGCGGCATGGCCCAGCCGCCATGGGCGAATCCGTCCCGCGGATCCTCCTCGGGACCGCCGGGCGCCTGCATGACGCCGTCGAGCGTAAGCTGGGTGATTGCAATAAGCTTTCTCATCGTCTTTCTCCAAGGGTTGGCCGGGCGCGGCCGATTCCGTCGGTCGTCGCGCGATCCGTTCTAGAACTCTCTTCAGATGTTTTGGGTCGTCAGGCCCGTCGGTGAAACGGGCGCACTTCGACCGGAGCGCGACAGGCGATGGCGGCCTTGCGACCCCATGCCAGCGCCGCGTCGAGACCGGCGAGCTCGAGCACCCAGAAGCCGCCGATGTGCTCCTTGGTCTCGAGGTACGGCCCATCGGTGACGAGCATCTGGCCGTCGGGTTTGACCCGCACCGACACGGCGGTATTTGCCGGCTGCAGGCCGCCGACGAAGACCACGACGCCCGCGGCCTTCATCTCGATGTTGAGCGCGGCGATGTCGCGCTGGGTCGCATCGCTCTCGGAGGCCGGGTCGAAGTCATCGGGGTGGTGAATGGCGACCAGATATTGCGTCATGACTTGTTCCTCACGCTCTCGCGGCGGGCCGGTTGCCCTTTCTTCACTGTATGGCCGAACGGCCGGCCCGGAATTCGACAATCGAGCGCAGAAATATTTCGCCGGAGTGCCCGCTGGCGCCGGCGGCTAGTCCTGACTTCCCACCGGTGCGGTGGAGAAGTGGATGTAGGGGAAGAGCTCGGGGATGTGGGAGTCCCACACGCCGTGAGCGCTCCACGCCCAACCGCCGGAGTCCTGGGCGGGAGGCGCCTCGCGGTAGGTATTGAACCGCGAGAAATCCATCCGCCAGACGTCGCCGTCGCGCGGCGGGAGGGCGCGGCCGTCGCCTTGCGCCAGCCGGGCCATTCCGGCCCACGGCAGAGCGAGTTCGGCCGTCCAGCCGCGGTCGCGATCGGTGTTGTCGTTGATCGTGCCATCGACGGCGGCTGCGGCCTTGAGGCCCGGAAGGTCCCAGCGGAAGAAGCCGAGCCGGGGCCCGCGCGGGTGCTTGTCGAAGCCCACGCCGTTCCAGGACTTGTATCCATCGACGCCGCGCGAGAATTCGGGCGCACTGCTGAAGCCGTTCGCGTAGGCATCCTCCCAGACAAAGAGCGCCTCGTAGATGGTGCCGAGCGCATTGATCTCGAACTCGTAATAGGCGTCCTTACCCGCCACGAAGACCTCGACATCGTTCTCGCTCCAGATCAGCGAGTCGCGCTCGGTGAGGGTCGATGCAACGAACGGCTCCTCTACCCAAAAGCCGACATAGAGGTAAGTGTCGTCCCAGAGGACAGCGGCGCGCGTGTCGTGAATCGTCGGCTCACCGGTGATCAGATCGACGAAGCGCGGCGAGCGGGGCGCGAGGCGCCAACTCTCCTCATCGAGCTTGCCGTCGATCTGGAGCGGCTCGAGCACCCGATGCGCCGTGTAGTGCGCAATGCGGTCTTCGGGCCAGGGAAAGGGCGATTTTGATGGCATGGTCACGGGAGCCTGACAGATTTCAATTCAGGTCGGAATTTGAATCGTTCCCCTCTTGAGGGCTATATCCCCTTGAAACATGTAAACGGACGCACTATATAGAATGCATGAGCAACAAGCGTCCGCCCACTGTCGTCAAATTCATGGCCCGCTTCCCAGATGAAGCCGCCTGTTTGGAGCATCTGAAGCGCGTTCGTTACGGCGAGCGTCACACTTGCGCCAAGTGCGGCAAGGACGCGGCTTTCTACCGTGTGAGCACCCGCCGGGCTTACTCGTGTGAGCATTGCGGCTTCCAGATTTATCCGACCGCTGGCACGCCGTTTGAGAACACCCGCACGCCTCTTCAGGACTGGTTCTGGGTGATGTTCATGTTCACCACGACCCGCAACGGCGTTGCCGCCAAGGAAGTGCAGCGCCAGCTCGGCGTGACCTACAAAACCGCTTGGCGCATGTGCAACCTGATCCGCCAGTATATGGGCTATGTCGACGGCGACAATCGCCTCGGCGGTTCGGGCGGCGGTTCGCCGATTGTGGAAGTCGACCACGCCTACATCGGCGGTCACGACAAGGAAGGCGAAGGCGACAAGGCTATCGTTCTGGGCATGGCCGAACGCGGCGGCGACGTGCTCACCCGCCACATTCCCAACCGCTCGCGCAAGACGGTCGTTCCTCATGTGATGACTTGGGTCCGACACGGCTCGCGCCTGATGAGCGACGATGAGAAGGTGTTCAACGTTCCGGAGCTAGAGGCTTACTACCGTCGCGGGATCGTCAATCACTCGGCTGGCGAGTACGTGCGTGGTGACACCCACACCAACACGATTGAGACGTTCTGGGGGGTCGTGAAGCGGTCGATCAACGGGACTTATATCCACGTTTCGAAGAAGTGGCTCCGGACTTACCTTTCGGAGGCGGAGTTCCGTCATAATCTGCGGAAGCATCCGTATGCGATGTTTGATCTTCTGCTTCAGGCGTTCCCGATGCCGGGCGAGGAACACCCGATAACATCCCCGACACTAAAGCGTCGAATTTCTGAGCCGCCGTTTTGAGGTCATCTTCGTCGTCACGGTCGGTCATGACTTCAACTCCGGGTCCAGAAATTTCGCGTAGTGGCCACTCTTCTTAGCATAGGTGGCTAACTCAGCGCGGCTGATTTCAGTTTCAGGGGGTAGCGGTGGCGGACGGGACGTGTAGCCATACTCGTTTAGGTCGGTTTGTTGCAGGATCACGTCCGCGTCAGTGATCGGCCGGCGGCGGACTGCGCGGTAGTTCGCGGCGATCTCTGCGGCTGTCAGTTGCGCGATCTGCGACATCGAAAGAGTCGGCTCCAATTCCCACCACAGGCAGGCGGCTTCGTAGAGCTTGATGGGATCGGCCTTTCGCCACTTGTTGTAGTCTGGCCATGCCGCTCGCTTGCGAGGTCGTGGCCAGAGCGAAGTAACCTGGGAACTGTTGAATTGAACATCCCTGTACGCTTCGCTGGTCCTTTTGTGCTTCACGTCCTGCGGTGAGTTTTGTGGGCCATCAAAGAACCAGTAGGTCCAATCTGAATTTGCCCAGAACGTCCTATCGGTGATCTCGACCTGAGTATCGGTTGGCGCGTCTCGTCTCCGACCCCATGCCTTAAGTTGACCAGTTGCAAGCTTGTCCAGCATGGCCTGACCAACTGTCTCCCATCGATCCTCGCCACCTTGAGACTCGATAAAGTCAGGGTCGATTTGCGCGAATGCATCCCGAACTGACATGTCGGGGCCATCACTGGAAACAGCGTTCGACTGCCGACTTATGCGAAGGCCAAAGAGCGGCAGAACGAATGAGTTCGTTGACCACGCGGCCAGCCACACCAAGAACGGCAGCGTCCCGAGGATGCTCACCCAAAAGGCCAGCAACCATACCCAGTGCGGCGCGTCTGGATAAGCGAGGGACGCCATATTAACTGCCGTCCCTAGGCCGATACTGGCGATGCCGCCGATGGCGGTCGGTATGAAGAATTTCGGAAACGAGCGTCTTTCCATGCGCCCCTATATCCCGATTCCCCGTACATGTCGCAAGGGGATATACCCGCCTCTTGACGATTTGGAAACAAAATGAGAACAAAGTGCGTACATACACCGCACGCTTTCACGCCGAACCGGCGCATGGAATAAGGAGATTCGACATGGCTGCATCAGCCTCACCGCTTCGGGTTATCGAGGGTTCCATGGATAAGGAAAAGGCGCTGGCCGCGGCGCTAAGCCAGATCGAGCGCAATTTCGGCAAGGGCACCGTGATGAAGTTCGGCGAGGGTGCGATCGCTCAGATCGAATCCATCTCGACCGGCTCTCTCGGCCTCGATATTGCGCTGGGAATCGGCGGATTGCCGCGTGGCCGCATCGTCGAGATCTTTGGGCCGGAAAGCTCGGGCAAGACGACGCTGGCGCTGCACGTGATCGCCGAGGCGCAGAAGAATGGCGGCATCGCCGCCTTCATCGACGCCGAACATGCGCTCGACCCCAACTATGCCCGCAAGTTGGGTGTGAAGGTGGATGAGCTGCTGATTTCGCAGCCGGATTCGGGCGAGCAGGCGCTCGAGATTGCCGACACTCTCGTGCGCTCCGGCGCCGTCGATGTACTGGTGGTCGACTCGGTGGCGGCACTGACGCCCAAGGCCGAACTCGAAGGTGAGATGGGCGATTCCCTCCCCGGTCTCCAGGCACGGCTGATGAGCCAGGCGATGCGCAAGCTCACCGGCTCGATTTCGAAGTCGAAGGGCATGGTGATCTTCATCAACCAGATCCGCATGAAGATCGGCGTGATGTACGGCTCGCCCGAAACCACGACCGGCGGCAATGCGCTCAAATTTTATGCCTCGGTCCGCCTCGATATCCGCCGCATCGGCGCGATCAAGGAGCGCGAAGAGGTGATCGGCAACCAGACCCGCGTGAAGGTGGTCAAGAACAAGCTGGCGCCGCCGTTCCGGCAGGTCGAGTTCGACATCATGTATGGCGAGGGGATTTCGAAGACCGGCGAGCTGCTGGATCTGGGCGTCAAATCCGGCGTGGTCGAGAAGTCGGGCGCCTGGTTCTCCTACGACAGCCAGCGGCTCGGTCAGGGCCGCGAGAATTCCCGGCAGTTCCTGAAAGACAATCCGCAGATCGCCGATGCCATCGAGGCCTCGGTGCGCGAGAGTTCTGGCCTCTTGGGCGAAGCGCTGCTCGCCGGCCCCGAAGGCGACGAAGCGGCCAGCGAAGACTGAGGCTGGCACGGCTGCGTCCGATGGGCTGCACGCGACCGAGTCTAACCCGGCGGGGATGTGTCCAGGAGATGAGACGCCGGGGAGGCGTCAATGGAATTGAGGTCGTCACGGGCCTCGGTCGAGCCCGGCGGTCACGCACCGCCGGGCTCCTTGTATTTTGCGCTAGAGTCCGAGTCGGACGCGGCGGCCGCCTTCGAACGAAAAGTCGTACTTTTGGCTTGCGTTCAACAGGGCCTTTGGCAATGAAAGCGGCCATGCGGAGGAGATCGTCATGAATTTGATCCAGTACATCACGAGCGGCGGCAAGCGCGCGGTGGGCGCCATCGAGGGCGGCGAGGCGCACATGGTCAAGAACGCGCCGAGCGTCTATGCACTGGCGCTCAAGGCCGCCGCGGACGGCGTCAAGCTCAAGGCACTGGTGGCCGACAAAGGGCTGGGCAAGGCGATCGATCCGGCCGCGCTCCTCAAGGAAGGCCGCATGCTGCCCCCGGTCGATCACCCCGATCCCTCGCATCTGCACGTAACGGGCACCGGCCTCACCCATCTCGGCTCGGCCTCGGCGCGCGACGCGATGCACAAATCGGACCAGCAGGCAGCCGAGGCGCCGCTGACGGATTCGATGAAGATGTTCCGCATGGGACTCGAGGGCGGCAAGCCAGCAAAGGGCGAAGTGGGCGTGCAGCCCGAGTGGTTCTACAAGGGCAACGGCCACATCGTCGCCGCACCTGGCGCCCCGATCCCCTCCCCGGCCTTCGCCGAGGACGCCGGCGAAGAGCCCGAGATGGCGGGCATCTATGTGATCGGCAAGGATGGAACGCCGTTCCGGCTCGGCTTCGCTCTGGGCAACGAGTTCTCGGACCACGTGACGGAGCGCGTCAACTATCTGTTCCTCGCGCACAGCAAGCTGCGCTGGTGCTCGTTCGGCCCGGAACTGCGGCTCGGCGCCCTGCCCGGCAATGTCAGTGGCACCTCACGCATCCTTCGCGGCGGCAAAACAATGTGGGAGAAGCCGTTCCTCAGTGGCGAGGACAACATGTCCCACACCATCGCCAATCTCGAATATCACCACTTCAAGTACCGGCTGTTCCGGCAGCCGGGCGACGTACACATCCACATGTTCGGCACGGCGACGCTAAGCTTTGCCGATGGCGTGCGCACCGAGCCGGGCGATGTGTTCGAAATCTCCGAACCGCAGTTCGGCCTGCCGCTCACCAATTCGGTGGCGTGGGACAAGGCCGAAAAGGTCAAGGTGAAGGCGCTGTGAGATGTACGGACTGATCGGGCGCATTCTCGCGCAGCCGGGCAAGCGCGACGAACTCGCCGCGATCCTCGTGCCGGGCGATGGCGGCATGCCGGGGTGCCTCAGCTACGTCGTGGCCGAGGACCCGGAGAACGCCGACGCGCTGTGGGTCACCGAGGTGTGGACCGACCAGGCGGCACATCGCGCGTCGCTGCAGTTGCCGGCAGTCCAGGCTGCGATTGCCAAGGGCCGGCCGCTGATCGCCGGCTTCGACAGTCGCACCGAGACGAAAGTGCTCGGCGGCATCGGATTGCCTAAACCATGAACCCGCTCGCGAGCTGGCAAAGCTGGGCCCTGCTCTCGGCGGTGTTCGCCGCGCTCACGGCGATCTTTGCCAAGGTCGGCATCGAGAACGTCAATTCAGATTTTGCGACGTTCGTCCGCACCATCGTCATCCTCGGCGCGGCAGCCGCGATGGTGACGATCACCGGCTCCTGGCAGTCGCCGGGAGCGATCTCAAGCCGCAGCTGGACCTTCCTCGTGCTGTCGGGCCTCGCAACCGGGTTCAGCTGGATCTGCTATTTCCGCGCGCTGAAACTGGGCAATGCCGCGCAGGTGGCGCCGATCGACAAGCTGAGCGTGGTGCTGGTCGCGGTGATCGCCGCGCTGTTTCTGGGCGAGAAGCTGTCCGCGGTGAACTGGGTCGGGGTGGGGCTGATCGCCGTAGGCGCGGTGCTCGTGGCGGTGCGGATCTAGACTGATGGCTCCAGTTCGTGGAGTAGCGGGTAGCCGTCTTCGGTTCGCGCGAACTTGCCGGTGATTACTCCCAATCATTGGGCTTCTCGAATGCCCTAGCAACCTCCGGACGCATCGTTGCCACGTCCTGCGTCTCAACCATGAAACGCTGCTTCACCTGGCGTATGGGCAGCACGCGCTTGTAGCCCTCATAGGCCTGCTTTGCACTCTCGGGCGCCAAGAACTCGGCGTGGTTCGAACCGGAGATGGCTTGCCACGCGTAGTAGAAGGGAGGAAATGCTGCACCACTCTGCACCCGTATGAGGCCGTTCGGGTTGTCAGTATGAATTTTGTGGCGGCTGATCAGCGAGATATCGGGCCGGATGTCATACCGATCCCGGAAGGGCTCCGATGCCTCCCGGAACCTGCTGCCATCATAGAGGAATGTCTGGCCATATCGAGGAAGCAGGAGCGTTGTCTTCAGTTCGATCTCAATGTCCGCGCGATCCTCTGCCACGTGGTCAAAGATCGAGAGGATGCTTTCCTTGAGGAAGGCGTGCGAGATCGTGTCCCAGACCGATACTCGATCGGCTTGTAACGCTCCATGATAGTGTACACCTGAGCCCACAGGGCAATCGCCGGAGAGCAAGCGATCATTGACGCCGGTGTCGGGTAAGGTGGCTCCTGGCCAAGGTAATCAACGACGGCGCCAAACAAGTTCCGGTGTTCATCGCCAAGCTTGGCGAGGCACTGAGCGACAATAGGATGTGCCGCATTGCCCTTGTCTGCTTCCGGCAGCCTATCGATGGTCTGAAGTTCCTGCTGGATCATGACAGTCGCCGCCCTTATCCGAGACATGTGCCACCGCATGAAGGCATCGTCGATCTTGCGACTTAGGGCTTCGAGGAGCCGGTTGATTGCATCTATGATCTCGCCCAGCTTGTCTATGACGCGAGACAATGATGCGGCTACGTCACCAATGCGGCGGATCGTGTAGGCCAGAGCAGAGCCCACCTCGTCGATCTTCTGCCCAAGCTTGTAGCCGACGTAGAGTGTGGCAGCAGCTTCCGCTAGATCGGTGATCCAGAGCGGCTTGATCTCCTGGCCGAGCTCGGGGTCGAGATAGGCGTAGAGCGGGACAGGTGCGACACTGTTCAGCAACACCTCGCGCATGTCCTCAAGCGTCTTTTGATCTCCAGTCATAATTTCCCCTTGTCTAGAGAGCTGGCGGAATCAACTAAGCCGTCGGTTCCCGTCGGTTCCCGTTGCTTCCCTGGTCGCTCGCTCACTACTGTCAACGGCGGGCAACGAACAATGTACAGGGATAGAGCACACAGGCCAATCTATCGGGGCTCTTGCTCCTCGCTTCACCACGCTACCCCGGGCCCGTCCCTGCCGCGGGCGGGAAGGATAGCCATTGCGGGCTTCGCCCTGGACTTTGTGCCATCATTTGATGTATGCAATTGCTACCAATTGATGGAGATCGTTCCATGCCCGCTGCCGCCCAGCTAATGCCCGTCCTGCCCGAGCGGCAGGATTTTTCGGATGAAACCGATCGCGTTCGGCTGACCGGGGTGGCGCTCAAGGCGTATCGGCGGCTCATCGCGCAATGGGGGCTGACCGGGCAGCAGGCGGCGGCGCTGCTCGATGTGTCGACCAGCACGTGGGAGCGGATGAAGCAGGAGGGGAAGGACAAGGCCCTCAGCCAGGATCAGCTGACCCGCATCTCGGCGCTGGTCGGCATCTACAAGGGGCTGCACCTGCTGTTTGCCGACGACATGGCCGACCGCTGGGCGAAACTCGAGAACACGGGGCCGCTGTTTGCGCGGATGAGCCCGGTCGCCTCGATGATGAAGGGCGGCATTCCGCAGATGCTCGATGTACGAAGATATGTCGACGCAGTCCGCGGAGGATTGTAGTGGAGGTCGACGGCGTCCCCGTCGTCACGGCGGCGTTCCCCGAGACGGTCCGGCTGGTGACGACGGCGCGCCTCCGCGCGGCTGTGCTCGCTCCGCTGGTCGACGGCGACGATGAGCTCGCGCTGCTTGCCGAGATCGAGGGCGCGACCAGCGCTCGGCTGATTGCGCAGGATCGGGGCATTGCCGGACTTGCCGCGAACGAGCTTGTCTATGACGTGCCGCACGCGCATTTCATCAATGCCTCGTTTGCCTATGCGAGGCCCGGACAGCCCAACCGGTTCAACGGCGCCGATCGCGGGGCGTGGTACGCCGCACTCGACGTCGCCACCTGCCTCAGCGAAGTGGGCTATCACCTGACCAACATGCTGGCTGACGCCGGCGACTACCACGCCATTGTCGAATACGCAGAACTGTTCAGCAGTCTCGCCGGGGCGTTCGTCGATCTGCGGCAGGTGCCGGGTCATCCCGCGCTCGATCCGGACAAGGCGAAGGCCTATCCGATCGGCAATGGGCTCGCCGACGGCGCCCGGGCCGCGGGGGTCAACGGGATTATCTATCCGTCAGTGCGGCACGCCGGGGGCACGTGCATCGTCGCGCTGCGGCCGGCGGCGGTGCAGTCGGTGCGGCAGGGGGCGGTGTATCGGATGGTGTGGGCAGGGGAGCCGACGCCTGACCTCGACCGGCCACTGGGGAGTAGCGCATTGCCGGGGTAACACCGTATGCAGAGCCTGACACCGGACGGAGGGAATTGTGGCTGAATCGTTGGCGGGGAAGATTGCGGTCATAACGGGCGCAGCATCCGGGATTGGCCTGGCGACGACGCGGGCGTTGCTGGCTCAGGGGGTGCGCGTGGTCATGGCCGATCGCGATGAAGCGCGGCTGGCTGTCCTAACCGAGGAGCTGGGAAGCGGCAGCCTTGCCCATGTTGTGGACCTGCTGGATGCGGAGAGTTGCGACCGCATGATACCGGAGGTGCTGGCGAAGGTCGGGCATATCGACATTCTCCATTGCAACGCGGGCACATATATCGGGGGCGATCTGGTCGACACGAACGCGCAGGCGATCGACCGCATGCTCAACCTCAACGTCAACGTGGTGATGAAGAACGTGCATGCCGTGATGCCTCACATGATCGAGCGGCAGAGCGGCGATATCGTCGTGACATGCTCGGTGGCCGGGCACTTCCCGACCTATTGGGAGCCCGTCTATTCGGGGTCGAAGTGGGCGATCACCAGCTTTGTGCAGGGGATGCGGCGGCAACTGCTGACGCACGGCATTCGCGTGGCGCAGATTTCTCCCGGGCCCGTGATCTCGGCCCTGCTCGCCGACTGGCCGGAAGAGAACTTGCGCAAGGCCAAGGAAGCTGGAGCGCTGATGGACGCCAAAGAGGTCGCCGAGGCCATCGTCTTCATGCTGACGCGGAACCGCTCGGTCACGATACGAGATATCGTGATCCTGCCGAGCAAGTTCGATCGGGTTTGAAGGGATTCGTGGGTGTGGCCGCCCTCTCCACCACGCTGCGCGTGGTCCCCCTCCCCCGTTTCACGGGAGAAGATGTCCAGATTACAGGCTTCGCGGAGCGCTAGAGCGGCTTTCTATACTGGTAAATCCCGACGTCGATGGAGCCCTCGTCGAAGCCCGCTTCGCAGTAGCTGAGGTAGTACACCCATTTGCGGCGGAATTGTTCGTCGAAGCCGAGGGCCTTGATGACGTGCCAGCGTTCGAGGAAGCGTTCGCGCCAGCGGCGGAGCGTTTCGGCGTAGGAGTGGCGGAAGGTGTCGACGTTCTCGAGGATGAGGCCGACACGCTTGGCCTGCTCCTCCATCGCCTTCTGCGTCAGCAGCATGCCGCCGGGGAAAATGTAGCGCTGGATGAAATCGGGTGAGGAACGGTAGCCCTCGAAGTCGAATTCGGAGATGGTGATGGCTTGGATGGCGGCAGTGCCGCCGGCCTTGAGGCGGTCGGCCAGCGTCTTGAAGTAGCTCGGCCAGTTCTCCTCGCCGACGGCTTCGATCATTTCGATCGAGCCGGTGTGGTCGAACTGGCCCGTGGTGTGGCGGTAATCCTCGAAGTGGAACGTCGCGAGGCTGTCGAGCCCCTGGCGCGCGATACGGGTCTCGGCGAAGGCCAGTTGTTCCTTCGACAGCGTGATGCCGTAGAGGCTCGCGCCATAGTCCTTGGCGATGGTCTCGGCAAATCCGCCCCAGCCGCAGCCGATCTCGAGCACGCGGTCGCCGGCCTTGACGCCGGCCATGTCGGCGACGCGGTGATATTTGGCGCGCTGCGCCGCATCGAGCGGCTCGTTCTTCAGATCGGCGAACAGGGCCGAGGAATAGGTCATCGTGGGGTCGAGCCACTCGGCGTAGAATTGATTGCCGAGGTCGTAGTGCTCGGAGATGTTCTCCTTGCTGCCATCGACGGTGTTGGCGCGGCTCAGATGATAGGCGATGTCGGCGGTGGCGCGGCCGAACCAGCCGGCGCCCTTGGGCTGGAACTCGGTGCGGTTCTGCAGGAAATAGCGGAACAGCGAGGTCAGATCCTCGACCTCGACGTCGCCGCGCATATAGGCGTGGGCAAAGCCGATGGTGCCGCGGCGCAGCGTTTCAGGGATCATCGAGAAATTGCGCACCAACAGTTTGGGGTGCTCGCCGGTGCCGGGCCTGCCATAGGTCCGGGTGCTGCCGTTGGGGAAGGTGATGGTCACCGACCCCACTTTCGGGCGGCCAATCAGACGCTCGACGAAAAACGCCGCTACCTTCGAGGTGAGATGCGTCCACGGCGTCGGGTTCGGCAACCTCGGTTCGATCGCAGATTTATCCATCGCGCTTAGTCCAGAGTTGGCGCCGCCCCGCGCCCCGCCGGGCGGCAATTCTTGCAGTAGGCGCGAACCGGCAACCGGTTCATCGCCTTTGGACGATAATTTAGCGGCGACAAGGCGATATGCAAGCCGCAACCTGCCACAATTTGGCTTAACCGGCGGGCTCTGCGACATCGATGACACGCAATTGCACCTCGGCCCGGCCCTGATAGTGGTCGAGGCCGAGGGTGCCGGCGATATGGAGTTTTCTGTCGTTTCCTGATGTCAGCAGCGCATCGCCGATGGAGGTGGCGGCGCCGCGGAAGGCGATGGCCTTGAGCCGCGCGCCGTCGCCCGACGTGAGCTGAAAGCGGACATGACCGGCCGCGCCCACGACTTCCGCGAAGTTCGCGCTGTGGGCGGGAAAGGCGAAAACCGGCTGCGAATTGCCCGAGCCGAACGGCCCGGCCCGCTCGATGTCCTGCACGAACTCGACCGAGGCGCCACGGGCGCTGAGAGCGGCGTCGATCTTGACCGCGGTCATGCCGCGAGCGGTGCCGACGGCTCCCGCCAGCGTCTCGCTCAAATGGGCGCGGAACGGCCCGAGCTGGCCCGGCTTGATCGTGGCGCCGGCCGCCATGGCGTGACCGCCGCCGCGGGCGATGATGCCGGCTTCGACGGCCGCGATGACGGCGTGGCCGAGATCGACGCCGGGCATCGAGCGGCCGGAGCCGATGCCAGTGCCGTCGGGCTGCAGGGCAATGACGAAGGTGGGCCGGTCGAAGCGCTCGCGGATGCGGCCGGCGACGATGCCGATGATGCCCGGGTGCCAGTTGGCCGACGCCAGCACCAGCACCGGCGGCCCCTCCCCGCCGCCGATCTCGGCCTCGGCGGCACGCGAAGCCTCGTCCAGCGCTTCGAGTTCGATGCGCTGGCGCTCGATATTGAGCTCGTTGAGGCGGGCGGCGATCACTAGCGCCTCATGCTCGTCCTCGAGGGCGAGGAGGCGCGTCCCCAGCGCGGCATCGCCGATGCGGCCGCCAGCATTGATGCGCGGGCCGATGAGGAAGCCGAGGTGGTAGGGGTTGAGTGGGCCGGTGACGCGCGCCGCCAGCGCCAGGGCGCCGATGCCGACATTGGCCGCACCGCGGGCGACTTCTAGGCCTCGGACAACGAAGGCGCGGTTCAATCCGGTGAGTGGAACGACGTCGCACACTGTGGCAAGCGCGACGATGTCGAGCAGCCGCATCAAATCGGGCTGGCTCGTGTCGCCGCGCAGGCGCAGCAGGCGGTTCGTTGCGACCAGCACCATGAAGGTGACGCCGGTGGCGCAGAGATAGCCGAGGCCCGAGATGTCGTCGGCGCGGTTGGGGTTCACGATGGCGTCGGCGATTGGGAGATCGTGATCGCTGAGGTGATGGTCGATCACCAGCACGTCGATGCCGCGCGATTTTGCGTGCGCGATCGGGCCGTCGCTGACGGTACCGCAATCGAGGGTGATCAGCAGCGACGCGCCGTTCTCGATCAGCTTGTCGATGGCCGCGACGTTGGGGCCATAGCCCTCGAAGATGCGGTCGGGGATGTAGACTTCTGGGTCGAGCCCGAAATGCCGGAGATAGCGCGCCATAAGGGCGCAGGAGGCGGCCCCATCGACGTCGTAGTCGCCGAAGAGGGCGACCTTCTCATTGTTGGTGATGGCGGCGACGAGGCGCGCCGCGAGCGTGTCGGCGTCGGCCAGCGTCGAAGGGTCGGGCATCAGCCCGCGGATGGTGGGGTTGAGGTATTCCTCCGCCGCTTCGATCGAAACGCCGCGCGCCGCGATGATGCGGGCGAGGATTTCGCTGATGCCGGAGCGCTGGGCGATAGCTTGCGCAATGCGGGTCTGCGCGTCGTCGAGCCGGTCCACCCAGGCGCGGCCGGTGACGGAACTCGTGACGTTGAGGAAAGGTTCGGCCATGCGCCGGAAGTAGGCGGGTTTTGGGGGATAGTCGAGGGGGGCGCTGGCCAGCGCAAAAGCGACATGGCCTCGATTTCAAGACCTAACGCGCCGATTTCTGGTCCCCATATTTCAGGCAGTTTCAACACTGGGGACCACAATGTTCGCCACACGGGGGTTTCGACTCTCTGCTCTATTCGTCGTTCTGCTGACCATGTTCAGCGTCGTCGCGGTGGATACCGCCGAAGCACGACGGGGCGGCAGTTTTGGCAGCCGCGGCACGCGCACGTTCCAGACGGCGCCCGCGACGCCGACATCGCCGGGCATCACGGCGCCGGTACAACGCACAACCGCCTCGCCGACCGCGACTAACCGCGGCGGCGTGGCGCAGACGACGGCGGCGCAGCGCGCCGGCTGGTTCGGTGGCGGCATCGGCGGCTGGATCATTGGCGGCCTGCTGTTCTCGGGCCTCTTCGGTATGATGTTCGGCGCCGGTTTTGGCGGCTTCGGCGGTTTCCTCGCGTTGCTATTCCAGGTGGTCATCATCGGCCTCGTCCTGAGCTGGCTGTTCGGCCGCCGGCGGCAGCCGGCAACGGCGGGAGCCGGTAACGCCTCGCCCTACGCGGCGCGCCAGGACTGGCAGCCGGGCGGCGGTTCGGCGACGCCTCGACCCAATGCTTCCGCTGCTTCGCAGCGCGCCGGGCGCCGTGACGAAGTCGGCGTCAGCAACCGCGATCTGGACGCGTTCGAGCAGCAACTGAAGGACCTGCAGGACGCTTATGCCCGCGAAGACTACGACGCGCTGCGCGGCATCACGACGCCCGAAATGATGGGCTACCTCGCCGAAGAACTCGGCCGCTACGCCAGCAAGGGCCTGCGCAACGAGGTGTACGACGTGAAGCTCCTCGCCGGCGACATCGCCGAAGCCTGGCGCGAGGGGTCTGACCAGTACGCGACCGTGTCGCTGCGCTACGAAAGCCGCGACATCGTCCGCGACGGGGCGACGGGGCAGATCGTGTCGGGCGACGACACCGTCACGGCGACGACGGAACTGTGGACCTTCGTGCGGCGCGGGACCAGCCCGTGGCTGGTGAGCGCGATCCAGGAGACGTAACGACTGGTTATGACCACATTTGCAGATGTGGTCATAACTTCTAGCCTATGTTATGACCACATCCTCAAATGTGGTCATAACCATGCAAACGATCGATCCGATCTACCAAACCATCTACGCAGAACTCGAGCAGCGCAGCCTCGATGAGACCTTCGTAAGCGACTTCTCGCCGGAGGGACGTTTCGTCTCGATGGAGAGCAAGGGACGTCGCTACTGGTACTTCGATCGCGGCTCGCATCAGAATCGCAAGCGCGTCTATGTCGGACCGGCCGACGATCCAGAAATCTCCAAACGCGTCGAGGCGTTCAAAGACCTCAAGGCCGACATCGTCGCGCGCCGCCGGCTTGTCACGACTCTAACTCGGGATGGCAAGCTACCGGGCCCGCCCCGCGCGGCCGGAGAGGTCGTGGAAGCCATGGCCGATGCCGGGTTCTTTCGACTTCGTGGGGTCCTTGTCGGCACAACTGCCTTTCAATGCTATTCGGCGCTTCTGGCCATCCAACTGCCCAACCCGCTATTGCAGACCAGTGACGCGGACTTTGCGCAGTTCCACTCGATCTCAGCGGCAGTAGAGGACTCCATTCCTCCCATCCTTGATGTCTTGCACGCCGTCGATGAGACGTTCCGCGAAGTGCCCCACCATGCCGATCCACAACACTCGACCAAGTTCCGCTCGCGTAGCGGATTCCTTGTCGAGTTCTTGACGCCCAATGCCAGCTCGGACGACTACACGGGACGACCTGCCGACATGCCCGCTCTGGGCCTGGCCTCGGCGGAGCCACTGCGCTTTCTCGACTTCCTGATCTATGAACCTGTGCGTGCGCTCCTCCTTTATGGTCCGGGCATCCCTGTGCTTGTCCCAGCGCCCGCCAGGTACGCGGTCCACAAGATGATCGTCGCCTCCAGACGACGGGGAGACGCAAACGGCCGGATAAAAGCGGACAAGGACATTGATCAGGCCCAGGTGCTGATCGAGGCGTTGGCACAGTCGCGGCGGGCAGACGAGTTCGCGGCGGCTTATGCGGAAGCATTCGATCGTGGATCGCACTGGCAGGCGGCCCTTGCGGACACCATCGGCCGCATGGAGCCAGAGCAGGTCCTAGTGCTTCGTGAGACCATCCAACGGGGGATGAAACGACTGGGGCGCCCGCCGGAACCCTACCTTCTGTAGCTCAGCGGTGATGTTCCGCCGAGATCCACCGCACCGTCCGGCTCCAGCTCCGCATTACCACCGTCGAGGTACGCACGTCGTTCTTGCGATACCTGACGCCGTCCAGCAAAAACCCGTCGGTGACGCCGGTGGCGGCGAAGAGGACGTCGCCGGAAGCGAGTTCGTTGGTCTTGTATTTGCGATTGGGGTCGGCGATGCCCATGCGACGGGCGCGCTCGCGCTTCTCGTCGGTATCGAGCATCAGGCGGCCCTGCATCTGGCCGCCAATGCAGCGCAGCGCAGCGGCAGCGAGCACGCCTTCCGGCGCGCCGCCCGAGCCGATGTAGATGTCGATGCCGGTGTCGTCGGTGTTCACGGCGTGGATAATGCCGGCGATGTCGCCATCGCTGATCAGCTTGATGGCGCAGCCGGTCGATCGCAGTTCTTCGAGCAGGCCGCCATGGCGTGGACGGTCGAGCATGACGGCGGTGATTTCGCTGATCGCCACGCCCTTGGCCTTGGCGAGCGAAGCGATGTTTTCGCGCGGGCTCATGTCGAGGTCGACGGTGCCTTCGGGATAGCCAGAGCCGATGGCGATCTTCTGCATGTAGACGTCGGGCGCGTTAAGCAGGCCGCCGCGCTCCGCCATGGCCAGCACGCAGATCGAATCCGGCTGGTTTTTGGCGCACAGCGTCGTGCCTTCGAGCGGATCGACGGCGATATCGACTTGTGGCCCCTGCCCGCTGCCGACGTTCTCGCCAATGAACAGCATGGGGGCTTCGTCGCGCTCGCCCTCGCCGATAACGATGCGACCGTCGATGGCCACATTGCTCAACTCCGTCCGCATAGCTTCCACGGCGGCGTGGTCGGCGGCCTTCTCGTCACCCTTGCCGCGCCAGTCGGCGGCAGCGATGGCGGCGCGCTCGGTCACGCGCACCAACTCCAGCGTGAGGTTGCGATGGACGGCCGGCGAGGCGGAGTTCGGTTCGGCGAGCTTCATCACAGACTCTCTATGCGGATCAGCTGGGGCTCGCCGACTATGAACCCGTCGGCGGCGATAAGGGCAAGGGCTTCACGCACGGACTGTTCCAGGGTCGAATGCGTCAGCAGCACGATGGTTCGGATGCTCACATCGGAAGTGGCGTCCGTAACACGCAGGTCCGGCCGCTGGATGACGCTTTCGAGCGAGATGCCGGCAGCGCCCATGCGCGAGGCAATAGCAGCAAAGGCGCCCGGCACATCCTTGGCATTTAGTCGGATGTAGTAGCCGCCCTCATGCGCTTTCATCGGCGCCTGGCGATAAGGGGTGAGTTCCTGGCTGGGGACGCCCAGCGGCGGCACGCGGGTGCCGCGAGCGATGTCGAGGATGTCGGAGAGGACCGAGGATGCGGTGGGCGGGCCGCCGGCGCCGGGGCCGGCGAGAAGCAGTTCGCGCACGTGGTCCGTCTCCAGCACAACGGCGTTGAGCACGCCGTCGACGCCGGCGATGGCAGAGGTTTTGGGCACGAGGGTTGGGTGGACGCGCTGTTCGATGCCGTCGGCGGAGCGCTGCGCAACGCCGAGAAGCTTGATCTTGTAGCCGAGATCGCCGGCCACCTTGATGTCGGCCTGGGTGATCGAGGTGATGCCTTCGACGAAGATTTCATCGGGCGCGATCTCGCAGCCAAAACTGAGCGAAGCAAGGATGGCAAGCTTGTGAGCGGTGTCGAAGCCGCCGACGTCGAAGGTCGGGTCCGCCTCGGCGTAGCCCAGTTTCTGCGCGTCGGCGAGGCATTCGGCAAAGCCGATGCCCTCGTTGCCCATACGGGTCAGGATGTAGTTGCAGGTGCCGTTCATGATCCCGTAGACGCGGGCAATGCGGGCGGAGCCCAGCCCCTCGCGCAGGGTTTTGATGACAGGGATGCCGCCGGCCACCGCGGCCTCGAAGCCGAGTTGGGCGTTGTTTTCCTCGGCAAGGCGGGCCAGTGCGACGCCGTGGCGGGCGAGCAGTGCCTTGTTGGCGGTGACCACGGGCCGGCCGATCTCGAGCGCGGCTCGAACGGCAGCCAGCGCGGGGCCGTCCTCGCCGCCGATGAGTTCGACGAACAGGTCGATGCCGTCGGATTTGGCGAGCGCTACCGGATCGTCGAACCACTGGACCGACGAAGCGTCGATGCCGCGGTCGCGCGAGCGGGACCGGGCGCAAACGGCGGTGACGACGATCGGCCGGCCGATCTTGCGGGTCAGTTCGGCGCCGTCCTTCTGGAGGATACGCACGAGCGTAGCGCCGACATTGCCGAGGCCGGCAACGCCAATGCGAAGCGGCGGGGCGGCGGGAGCTTCAGCCTGATCCAGCATGGCCTTGAGGATGCGGGCGCGGGTGTCCGAACGCGGTTCGCGGCCCTCGCGCAGGTCGAACACAAACAACGGATCGCCGGCCATCTGGCGGCCAAAGCGGGTCGCGGTCCAGCCCCGGGCCAGGATGAAGGCCTCGACGGCTTCACGGAAGGACTGGATATCGGACATGACGTGCGGCTCCTAGCAGAAGGGCGTCATGCTAGGAGATTGCCTATTCGTCAATAGGAGATGGCTATTTGCCGGCGGCCACCGCCAGAGGCACGACATTCCCCTGCCCCGTCAGATTCCCGCTGAGGAACTTCTTGATGTTCCGCGCGGCCTGGCGGATGCGCTGGTCGTTTTCGACGAGGGCGAGGCGGACATATTGGTCGCCGTATTCGCCGAAGCCGACCCCGGGAGCGACGGCGACGCCGGTTTCCTGGATCAGCAGTTTCGCAAACTCGAGCGAGCCCAGATGCGCGTACTGGTCCGGGATCGGGGTCCAGACGAACATCGTCGCCTTGGGCGACGGGATGGCCCAGCCGGCGCGGGCGAAGCTTTCGACCATCACGTCGCGACGGGTCTGGTAGGTCTTCCGGACCTCATCGATGATCGAATCTGTGCCGTTGAGGGCCGAGGCCGCGGCGACCTGAATGGGTGTGAACGCGCCGTAGTCGAGGTACGACTTCACCCGGGCCAGCGCCGCGATCAGCCGCTCATTGCCGACGGCGAAGCCAACGCGCCAGCCGGGCATCGAATAGGTCTTGCTCATCGAGGTGAACTCGACGGCGATGTCGATGGCGCCCGGCACTTCGAGGATCGAGGGCGGCACTTCGCCGTCGAAATAGATCTCGGCATAGGCAAGATCGCTGAGGATGTAGATGCTGTGCTCTTTGCAGTAGGCGACGACCGCTTTGTAGAAATCGAGCGTCGCGGTGTAGGCTGTCGGGTTGGCAGGGTAGTTCAGCACCAGCGCGATGGGTTTTGGGATCGAGTGGCGCACGGCGCGGTCGAGCGAGCGGAGGAAATCCTCGTTGGGCTCTGCCGGCATCGAGCGGACGACACCGCCCGACATGATGAAACCGAAGGCATGGATCGGATAGGTCGGGTTGGGCACCAGCACAACATCACCCGGCGCGGTGATGGCGGCCGCCATGTTGGCAAAACCTTCCTTCGAGCCGAGCGTCGCCACGACCTGCGTGTCGGGGTTAAGCTTCACCCCGAAGCGCCTGCCGTAGTAGCTCGCCTGGGCCTTGCGGAGGCCCGGGATGCCACGCGACGACGAGTAACGATGGGTGCGCGGATCCTTCACCGTCTCCTTGAGCTTTTCAACGATGTGCTCGGGTGTCGGCATATCGGGGTTGCCCATGCCGAGGTCGATGATGTCAACGCCATTGGCGCGCAGTTTTGCCTTGATCGGGTCGATGTGCGCGAAGACGTAGGGCGGCAAGCGGCGGATGCGGTGAAAATCGTCGTTCATGGTGTCCTCGGAGAGGCTTGGCGATTCCGCCGCGCACATCGTGCAGATCAGGCTGTGATTATCGCCGAATTATGGTTTGGACCCAGTTAAGGGCAACGGCCCTTCGGTCCGGCTCGTTCTTTCCGCTCTCTCCGGTCGCGTTGGCGACCCGTGGAGAGAGCTAGCGAGCGGGGGCGGTCGCTGCGCGGGCGGCAACGACTCCCAGTGGTGCGGCGATGACTATGCGCATGACCATGCGTGGCTCATAGGGCCGGGCAAACCCGATGTCCAGCCTCAGGCGTGGAAGTCGCCCATGCGGTTTCGCGGCCGTCGACGTCGAGCTTTGTCGCTCCGGGCATGATACGCCCGATCGCATAGTTGGTTCCTAACGCAGTCCAGACGTCACGATCAGCGCCTGGATGGCCACGAAAAGCACGGTCACCAGCGGCAGGACGATCGCCACGGTGCGTGTATTTCGGATCACCCGCTCAGCATTGCCGTAGCGCATGAACGCCCAGCAGACCCCCCAGATCAGCAGCGCGGCCAAAGGCATCTGCAGCAGCGCGAAATTGCGCGGCGCCGAGTCCATGACCGAAAGATCGAAACCCCAGCGGATCGGCAGGATCTTGTCCGCAGGGATGAGAAGGAACCCGGCAATGGTGGCGATGGCCAGCGCGGCGAGCAAAGCGAGGTTGAGCGGCGAGCGAAATGCGGTCATTCGCGATATGTAACCGAGAGCTGATCAGATCGCGAGGTCGGAACTGGACGCGCTGGGGATTATAGGGTACCCCCCTATCTCATGAGCCACACTGAAAAGCACAAGGCAAAGCTGCTGGCGCGGGTGCGCCGGGTGAAGGGCCAACTGGCGGCACTGGAGACCTCACTAGATAAGGGAGTCGATCACGCCGAGCTGCTCAATCTGGTCGCCTCCGTGCGCGGCGCCATGAACGGGCTCACCGCTGAGTTGATCGAACTCCATATCCGCGAGCACGTTTCGAACCCCGATAGCGACGCGGATCGAGCGCGGGCGGAAGGGGCGGCGGAACTGATCGAAATCGTAAGGATGTACCTCAAATGATCGACCTGACCTCTCCGCACGACCACGACTTCCTTGGCGAGAGCCACAGCCGGAACGAGCAGCGGACGTGGCTGGTGATCGGGCTCACGGCGACGATGATGGTGGCCGAGATCGTCGCCGGCACCATGTTCGGATCGATGGCGCTCCTCGCCGATGGCTGGCATATGGCAACGCATGCCGGAGCAATGCTGATCGCCGCCCTCGCGTATCTTTATGCGCGGCGCCAGGCGCGCAACGAGCAATTCACCTTCGGGACCGGCAAGGTGGGCGAACTCGCGGGCTTCGCGAGCGCGCTACTGCTGGCCGTGATTGCGCTATTGATCGGCTTTGAGAGTGCGACGCGGCTGTACAGCCCGGTGCACATCGACTTC
>JBKJTB010000372.1:0-3631 GCA_046594305.1 Devosia sp.
CTATGTGGTCAAGTCGCAGATCCACGCCGGTGGCCGCGGCAAGGGCCGGTTCAAGGAACTGGCCGCTGACGCCAAGGGCGGCGTGCGTCTCGCCAGATCCGCCGCGGAAGTGGTGGCGAACGCCAGGGAAATGCTGGGCAACACGCTCGTCACCAAGCAGACCGGCGCCGCCGGCAAACAGGTCAACCGCCTCTATATCGAGGACGGCGCCGACATCGCCCGCGAGCTCTATTGCTCGCTGCTGGTCAACCGCGAGACCGGCGAAGTCGCCTTCGTGGTGTCGACCGAAGGCGGCATGGACATCGAGACCGTGGCGCACGACACGCCCGAAAAGATCATCACCGTGAACATCGACCCGACGGCCGGCGTCACGTCCGCCAATGTCGAAGCGATCTCGTCCGCGCTTGGTCTCACCGGTGACGCGGCGCAGGACGCGAAGACCGTGTTTCCGGCGCTCTACAAGGCGTTCACCGAAAAGGACATGAGTCTCCTCGAAGTGAACCCGCTGATCGTCATGACCGACGGCCACATCCGCGTCCTCGACGCGAAAGTCAGTTTTGACAACAACGCCATGTTCCGCCATCCCGAGCTTGGCGAACTGCGCGACCTCAGCGAGGAGGACGCCAAGGAGATCGAGGCGTCCAAATTCGACCTCGCCTATGTGGCGCTCGACGGCAATATCGGCTGCATGGTCAATGGCGCCGGCCTTGCCATGGCGACCATGGACATCATCAAGCTCTACGGCGAAGAGCCGGCGAACTTCCTCGATGTCGGCGGCGGCGCCAGCAAGGAGAAGGTCACTGCGGCCTTCAAGATCATCACCGCCGACCCGCAGGTCAAAGGCATCCTGGTCAACATCTTCGGCGGCATCATGCGCTGCGATGTGATCGCCGAGGGCGTCATCGCCGCGGTCAAGGAAGTGGGCCTCAAAGTGCCGCTGGTCGTCCGTCTCGAGGGCACCAATGTCAACGAGGGCAAGGCCATCCTCAACCAGTCCGGCCTCAACGTCATCTCGGCCGACGACCTCGACGACGCCGCGCAAAAGATCGTCGCCGCCATCAAGAGCAAGGCCTGATGTCCATCCTCGTCAACAAAGACACCCGCGTCCTGGTCCAGGGCCTTACCGGCAAGACCGGGACGTTCCACACCGAGCAGGCGCTGGCTTATTACGGCACCAAGATGGTGGGCGGCACGCACCCCAAGAAGGGTGGCGAGACGTGGTCGTCGGGCGTCGACGGCACCGAACTGCCGATCTTTGCCTCGGTCGCCGAGGGCAAGGAGCGGACCCGCGCCAATGCCTCGGTGATTTATGTGCCGCCGGCCGGCGCGGCTGACGCCATCATCGAAGCGATCGACGCCGAAATCCCGCTGATCGTCGCCATCACCGAGGGCGTGCCGGTGCTCGATATGGTTCGGGTCAAAGCGCGGCTCGAAAAGTCGAAATCCCGCCTGATCGGGCCGAACTGCCCGGGCGTGCTCACCCCCGAAGAATGCAAGATCGGCATCATGCCGGGCTCGATCTTCAAAAAGGGCTCGGTCGGGATTGTTTCGCGCTCCGGGACGTTGACCTATGAGGCGGTGTTCCAGACCACCAATGCCGGGCTCGGCCAGACCACCGCGGTCGGCATCGGCGGCGATCCGGTCAAGGGCACCGAATTCATCGACGTGCTCGAAATGTTCCTCGCCGATCCCGACACCAAGTCGATCATCATGATCGGCGAGATCGGCGGCTCGGCCGAGGAAGATGCGGCGCAGTTTTTGATCGACGAAGCCAAAAAGGGCCGCAGCAAGCCAATGGCGGGGTTCATCGCCGGCCTCACGGCCCCCAAAGGCCGCACCATGGGCCATGCTGGCGCCGTAATTTCGGGGGGTAAGGGCGGCGCCGAGGACAAGATTTCGGCAATGGAGTCGGCCGGCATCAACGTGTCGCGTTCGCCTGCCAGGATCGGCGTCACCCTCGCCGAAGTGCTGAAGGGATAGATAGCGGTTGGACGAGCGAGCCCTCTTGGGATCGCTTGGACAGAGCAACAAGAAAGCTACGGTTGGACGAGCGAGCCCTCCTGGGATCGCTTGGACAGAGCAACAAGAAAGCTACGGTTGGCCGAGCGAGCCCTCTTGGGTTCGCTCGGACAGAGCGCAAAGAAGCTAAACTACCCGAAGAAGTGAAGAAAACCGGACTTACAGACCAACGTCGCAATGCCCAAATTCTTAGCAGGATGCTAATCTAACACCGTCATAGTCCGCGGCCAGCGGAACGGGTGCCCTCTCCGGGCAGCCGGCAACAGGGAACACGGGGAAAAGCCCCGCTCTAAGACAAGATGACCCGACAGGAAAAGAACGAACAGTTCTTGCTCTCCTCCTTCCTCTACGGCGGCAACGCCAGTTACATTGAGGATCTCTACACCCGCTTCAAGACCGACCCGACGAGCGTCGACCCGACGTGGGCGAGCTATTTCGGCCGGCTTGAGGATTCTGCCGCCGATGCGCAGAAGAATGCCGAGGGGCCATCCTGGGCGCGCTCCGACTGGCCGCAGACGGCCAATGGCGAGTTGGTTTCAGCGCTCGACGGCAATTGGGGCGAGATCGTCGTGAAGGCCGGCGCGGCGCTCGGCAAGAAGGCGGCCGCCGAAGGCGCCCCCGCTCCCAGCTCCGCCGATGTCCATGAGTCGGCGCGCGATTCGATCCGCGCCATCATGATGATCCGCGCGTATCGGTCGCGCGGCCACCTCCACGCCGATCTCGATCCGCTGCGGTTGAAGCAGGACGATCCGGCGCTGGAGCTCGACCCCAGGACCTACGGCTTTACCGAGGCCGACTATTCGCGCCAGATCTTCATCGACAATGTACTGGGTCTCGAATTTGCGACGATCCCGCAGATGCTCGAGATCCTGCAGCGCACCTATTGTTCGACCGTCGGCGTCGAGTACATGCACATCAACGATCCTGAGGCCAAGCAATGGGTCCAGGAGCGCATGGAAGGGCCCGACAAGGAGATCAAATTCACGCCGGAAGGCAAGAAGGCGATCCTCAACAAGCTGATCGAGGCCGAGGGCTTCGAGAAGTTCCTCGACGTCAAGTACACGGGCACCAAGCGCTTCGGCCTCGACGGCTCGGAATCGCTGATCCCGGCGCTCGAGCAAATCATCAAGCGCGGTGGCGCGCTCGGTGTGAAGGACATCGTTCTAGGCATGGCGCATCGCGGCCGCCTCAATGTCCTCACCCAGGTGATGATGAAGCCGCATCGCGCGCTGTTCCATGAGTTCAAGGGCGGTGCGTATTACTCCGAAGACGTCGAAGGCTCGGGCGATGTGAAGTACCACCTCGGTGCCTCGTCCGACCGCGAGTTCGACGGCAACGAGGTGCATCTGTCGCTGACCGCCAATCCCAGCCATCTCGAGATCGTCGACCCGGTGGTCCTGGGCAAGGCGCGGGCCAAGCAGGACCAGCGGGCCATGGTCGACGGCAAGTTCGTCGAACCGAGGCAGGTCGACCGCGGCGTCGTGATGCCGCTGCTCATCCATGGCGACGCGGCCTTTGCCGGGCAGGGCGTCATCGCTGAGTGCCTTGGGCTGAGCCGCCCGTGCGGTGACCCTTGAGGCCGCTCAGCCCAAGGCACTCAGCGATGACGCCC
>JBKJTB010000384.1:0-21480 GCA_046594305.1 Devosia sp.
CTTGTCGATCTCGGCCGAAGCGCTCTCGACCCCGCCGGCGGCCCGGTCGGCCCGCTCGGCGGCAAGCGAGGCATTGCCCAAGACGTCCCGCGCTTCGCGATTGATCTGCCGGGCGATTTTGGCCTTGTCGCGGCCGCGCCCGATCGACTCGCCCGCGGTGTTCAGCCCCGACCGCGAGCTCTCGGCGAGTTCGGCCATCGCGGTGATCGAGACGCGGTATTTGTCGATCGCGGCGAGCACCGCAGCGCACTTCCGCTCGAGCCCGTCGCGCGCCTCGGCGTGCTCGTCGCGCTCCTCAGTGAGCGCCGCGATGAGGTCGGAGAGATCGCGCACCTGGGGCGCAATACCGGCATTGGCGTTGCGCATCGCATGCGTCAGCTTCTCGCCCGCCGCCAGCCGGTTGAGCGCCTGAACACCCAGGTCGAGACTCTCGATCCCGTCGCCGAGCACCCGCAAGGCGGGTGACGCCATGAGCGCCTTCTCGTCGAAGCGGAAGCCGGTCTGCCCGCCGGCCAGTGCCGATGCAAAGGCATCGAGATCGTCGTCGGCGATGAAGGCCCCGGCGGGCTTGAGTTCGACCACGAAGCGGCCGGCCCCGGCGGGCCGCCGGTGTGCCGCATAGCGGACCCCGCCGATCCGCACCAGGCTCTCCTCGGCGACGCCGCCGCCTTCGCCAAAATAGCCCTGCCCGAATAGTACGTCGACCGAAGCGCCCTCGATGGCGCGCGGCTCAATGGTGCTGAGCCCCCAGCTTGCCCCGATGATCTCGCCCTCGGCCGAAACCATCGCCACGGGCTCGGCGAGGCCAGCCAGCGCCGTCTTGAACTGGCTCGCCCGTTCGAGCCGGCCCGCCAGATTTGCGACAATCGCCTCAATGCTCATGCCGTCGCGCAGATCGCGCCCGCTGGCGACGCCGACCGCCTTGCCGAGCTGGGCAAGCTTGAGCTGCACGTCGTGCTCGAGGTTTTGCGCAATGACGGTGCTGAAACCGAGCGCCGCGGCGCCCGCGACGAACGCGATTCCAACGCCCAGCCAGCCGATCCCGAAAGTGTAAAGCGCGCCCCCCGCGGCAGCAGAGGCCACGAGCCACAAGGCGTTGACGATCAGGGCGACTCTGGTGCGGCGCATCCGGACCGGGGGTGAGATTGAGTGCAGCTCACCCTAAAATCGGAATGGTTAACCAAATCTAACTGACTGACGCCGCAGGTAAGATTCCGGTTACGGAGATGAAGATTTCCACAAGCGGGGCCAGCTGGCAGGCGCCCTGAGACCTAAAACAGCTCGATATCGTCCGCCACGGGCACGCGCTTGGGTGCCACGCGCCTGCGGACGATCGACAATTCCTCCCGCGCCACGGTCGCACCGGCGTCGCTGTCGAGCCGCTTGACGAAGGCCCGGCCCGAATAGGGCTTGAACATCACCCGCCGCGCGAACGACCCGCCCACATCCTCGCCGGCGATCGAATAGCCTTCGTCGCGCAGGAACTCGCGCACGAACTCGATGTTTTTGGCCCCCACATCGGTCAGCGCCGAATTGATCAGCCCGCCACCGAACACCTTGATCTCGAGATTGTCCTTCCGGCCGCTGCCGCGGTTGAGCACCTTGTTGATGAGCTGTTCCATCGCAAAGGCGCCGTAGCGGGCGGACGCGCCGTAGCGGTCCTTGGCGGAGCCCGAGGGTTCGGCGAGCAGGAAATGGTTCATGCCGCCCACCTGCGCCTCGACGTCGCGGATGCAGGCCGAAATGCACGAGCCAAGGATCGTCGAGAAGGTGAGGTCCTCATCGCCGCCCACCAGGCAATCGCCCTGATGAATAGTGGTTACAACGCCCCGATCGAACGCCGGTGCACCAGCGCGGCCCGCAGTCATTTCTTGTTTGTCGCCTCTGACAAGGTTGTCATCAGATTAGAGCGGAATTGCTTAGGGAACTTATAACCAGTTTCGACAACCATGGCGCAGCGGCAATCCCGTAAGAAGGCTTTCAGACTTCTCAGATAGGATGGCTATTGTATCGGGGGCAGACCATCCATGACGCTGCAGAAACTTGCACGTGAGCTCGACGAAACCGCGCGCCAGACGGCCGCGATGGTCGACGGCATCACGGAAGCGCTTGCAGTGCTCGGGGATCGCAACCTCAATTCCGAGCAGCGCACCAATCAGGCCGTCGCGATGATCGTGAGCGCGCTGCAGGGCCAGGACCGCATCGAGCAGCGCTGCCAGGGCATGGCCCTCGCCGTCCGCCAGTTCGCCCTGCTCGCCCCCACCGCACCCGATTCCGACTACGAGGAAATCTGGACCAATCTGGTGCTGGACGAATTGCGCGTCCCGGCATTGTCAGGCGTCGCCGCCAGCCAGTCGAGCGGCGAAATCGATCTGTTTTAGGCGGCGGTTTCCACCGACCTCACCCTCTCCACCCACGGAGTCATTCCCGCGAAAGCGGGAATCTCTGTTGGCCGATCTTGAGATGGCCCCAGTGGATCGGGCCGGGCGTCGCCCGGCTCGTCTCCGCAATGACTCATACCAGCGCCCGCAAACTGAGATTCCCGCTTTCGCGGGAATGACTCCGTGGTTGCGGAGGGCCGCAAACAAAAAAAGGGCGCCATCGGCGCCCTCGTTCACTCCATCGCTCGCGCGAAAACTACGCCTCGAGCTTGGCCCCCGACACCACCGCGTGCAAATCAATCAGCCCCACCATCCGGTTCTCATGCGTCACAATCCCGTTGAGCAGTTCGGTGTCGATCGAATTGCCTTCCGGCACGGTGTGGATCTCGTCCTTGCTCACCGTGAGAATGTCGCTCACGGCGTCGACCAGGATGCCGACCCATTTTTCGCCCACCGACATCACCACCACGACGTGGTTCTTGGTGGGTGAGGTCGGGCCTTCGCCGAAGCGGGCCCGCAGATCGAAGATCGGCACGATCGTGCCGCGCAGATTGATCACGCCGCGCACATATTCGCGCGTATTGGGCAGCGGCGTCGCGCCGTTCCAGGCGCGGATCTCGCGCACCGTCGTGATCTCGACGCCATAAGTCTGTTCGCCGATCGAAAACGCAATCAGCTGCAGCGTATTCTGCGCATTGATCTGCGCGCCGCTGCCGTAGTCGTCCTTGTAAGCGAGACTGTCCATTCTATCCCCTTCGCCTGTCCTAGGCGGCGTTCTTGTGAAGCGACTGGGTTCTGAGACCCTGCACGTCGACGATTAGAGCGACATTCCCGTCGCCGAGGATCGTGCCCCCGGCAATACCCTCGATCGACTCGAAATTCTCTTCGAGGCTTTTGATCACCACCTGCTGCTGCCCGATGATGTCGTCGACCACCAGCGCCACCTTGGTGCCGCCCTCGGCTTCGCACAGGACGACAAAGCGGTTGGCGAGCTCGATCCCCATCGCCAGCTTGAAGCGTTCGGCGAGGTCCACCACCTGCACATATTCGCCGCGCACCCGCAGCACTTTTGCGCCGGTTGGCGTCCGTCCGAAATCGGCGCGCGAGCACTGGATGGTTTCAACGATCGAGCTCAGGGGCACGACATAGGGCGCCGGCCCCACCCGCACCAGCATCACATCGAGCACGGCCAGCGTCAGCGGCAGGCGCAGCGTCATCCGCGTCCCCTGCCCGGTGCGCGAGCGCACATGCACCGAGCCGCCGATCTTCTTGATGTTGGACAGCACCACATCCATGCCGACGCCGCGGCCCGAAATATCGCTGACTTCCGTCGCGGTCGAGAAGCCGGGCGCAAAGATCAGCTGATCGATCTGCTCGTCGGTCGGCGTCACGTCGGCGGCAACGATGCCCTTGTTGCGCGCCACTTCGAGCACGCGCTCGCGGTTGATCCCGGCGCCATCGTCCTCGACGGCAATGAGGATGTTGCCGCCCGCCTGCTCCGCCGAAAGCCGGATCGTGCCGACTTCGGGCTTGCCCGCCTTGAGGCGCTTCTCCGGGCTCTCGATGCCGTGGTCGGCAGAGTTGCGGATCATGTGGGTGAGCGGATCGCTGAGCTGTTCGATGACCGTCTTGTCGATCTCCGTCGCTTCGCCGATCGTCTCGAGCTTGATCTTCTTTTCGGTCTTGAGCGCCAGTTCGCGCACCAGGCGCGGCATGCGGCTGAACACCGATTTGACCGGCTGTGCGCGGATCGCCATCACCGCGTCCTGCAGCCCGCGCGTCGTCTGCGCCAGCACTTCGAGGCCGCGCACCAGTTCCTGGTAATGGGCCCGCAGCGTGTCGTCCATCTGCTGGGTCAGCATCGATTGCGTGATGACCAGCTCGCCCACCATGTTGACCACGCGGTCGACCTTGTCGAGGTCGACGCGGATCGACTGAACGCCGGCCCCGCGGCGGTCTTCGACACCGGTGCGGCGATCGTCGGGATCCTCAAGGGCGACCAGCGGCGCCGGTGGCTCGACCGGCTTCAGCAGTTTTGGCGCCGGCGCCGGCTGCACGAGGCGCGGCGGCGTTTCCTTCTTCACCGTCTCGGCCAGATCGGCAAAGCTCGGCATGTCTGCGTCGACGGCTTTCGGCGGAACAGCCACGGCGGCCGCAAGGTCGGCCAGCGTCGGACCGGCGGCCGGCGCAGTGCTCTTGGCGAGTTGCACGATCGACAGCTCGCAATTGCCTTCGACGAACTCGAACACTTCCGCGATGTCGTTAACCGTCGCATCCGGCGAGATCAGCGTCAGCTCCCAGGAGCAATAGACTCCGAACGGCTCGAAATCGGACAGCGGCGGGATTTCGCGCAGTTTGGCGACGACGGTCAGCTCACCCTGCGTCGCGAGTTCGCGGAACAGCAGCAGCGGATCGTTGGCCCGCGCGTAAAGCTCGCGATGCGGCGCGAACCGGATTTCCCAATGCCCCTTTTCGACCGCGAGCGGCACATGGAGGAACGTGTCGTCGGCGGAGGTTTCGGGCTCGGGGCCGGCGATGTCGATCTCGACCATCACCGGCGTGAAATCGATATCGAATTCGTCGTCACTGTCGTCCGAGGTTTGGCTCCTCACTTCGGCGGCGGGCTCGGCGCTGGTCAGCGCGTCGAACTGCTTGCGCTCATCGGCGCCGTAAGCGGCGCCGAGGCTCGCACCCGCCTTCGCGGCGGTGACGAAGTCGGCGACCAGATCATTGGCCCGGATGCACAGCACCGCGACGGTCTCGGCCAGCTCGATGCGGCCGTCCCGGACATGGTCGAGCAGCGTCTCATATGCATGCGCAAACGCCACCAGCTCAGTGAACCCGAACGCCCCGGCGCCGCCCTTGATCGAATGGATGGCGCGGAACACGGCATTGAGCCGGTCGGCGCTGCGATCGCCGGCCTGGATCGCGGCGAACTGCTCTTCGAGATCCAGCAGGAGCTCGGAGCACTCGTCGAAATAGGTGGCCTTGAAGTCGTCGAGATCACTCAAGATCGAAACCCTTCTGGGTTCGGTTTGCCGTCAATGCACCACGCGGTGGATCACCGAGATCAGCTTTTCGGGGTCGAAGGGCTTGACGATCCAGCCGGTGCCGCCGGCCGCGCGGCCCTGGTCGCGCTTGTCCTGGCTGGTCTCGGTGGTGAGGATCAGAATGGGCAGCGAATTGTATTCGCCCGAGGCGCGGACATTCTTGATGAACTCGATGCCGTCCATAACCGGCATGTTGATGTCGGTAATCACCACATCAACCTGCTCGCGGGCCAGCATGTCGAGACCCTTCTGGCCGTCCTCGGCCTGCAGCACCTCGAACCCCGCATTGGACAGGGTATGGTGCAGCATCGCGAGAATGGTGCGGGAATCGTCGACCGTCAGAACACGCATAGACTACTTATCCTTTCAACAGACCCGAGAAGGCGCTCTCGAGTCCGAGCCGCTCGATGGCTGCCTTGATGGGCGCGCTCGCGCCCGAAATCGCAAAGGGCACGCTGTTGCGCTTGGCCGTTTCGGCCGCGCTGATCAGCATGAAGAGGGTATTTGTCGAGACGCGCTCGACCTGCGAGGCGTCCACGATCACCGGGCCGAGATCCACAGCCTCGATCAGCTCGTCGCGCACGAAGTCGAGCGCGTCGAGGTCGACGATCGCTGGCAATGCCACGACCTTGCTGTCGGCTGTTTCGGCCATCAATAGCCCGTCCCCCGAGGGATTTACCCGGCGGTCAGTGTCCACGGGAACGGTTTAGGAAGTGCTAACCCTGAGGTTGCCCGGGCCCGATTTCCGCCGCTTTCAGCGGCCTTGGACGGCGGCGAGGATGGGCGTCGGATCGAGTGTCGCGAGGCTCGCGGGAGACCATTTCGGCGCCTGGTCCTTGTCGACCAGCACCGCCCGCACCCCCTCGGCAAAATCGGCGCGCCGCGCCATCAGCGAGGCCAGCCGCAGATCCATGTCGAGGGTACGCTGCACGTCCATCACTTGCCGTGCAGCGAGCTGCGAGTGAAAGCTCGCCGTCAAGGCGCTCGGGCTCCGCGCGGCGAGCAGCGCGGCAATCTCGGCCAACTCCGGCACCCGCCCGACCGCCGCCACGAACTCCGCCGGTGTCGCCCACTCCCGCGCCGGCAGCAGATCGGCCTTGGCGACGAACGGCGCGTCCCCGGCGATCACGCCCTCGGCCTGCATCAGCCGCACGATATGCTCATGCGCATGGCTCGAGCGCGCGGCGTCGACGATGTCGATCCGCAGCTGCTCGACCGTCTCCGGCCGCACCACCGCATCGGCCAGCCCCAGCCCCAGCGCGTCCGATGCCCCGACGCTTACCCCGCTCAAGAGGAACAGCAGCGCCCGGTTGAGCGGCGCCTTGGCGAGGATCGCGTTCACGCCGACATCGGCGAAAAAGCCGATCGCCGATTCCGGCATCGCAAACCGGGCGCCCGGCTGCGTGATCCGCATCCCGCAATGGCCGGCAATCCCGATGCCGCCGCCCATCACGATGCCATGCGTCAGCGCCACCAGCGGCTTGGGATAGCCCGCGATGATCCCATTCATCCGGTATTCGGTGGAAAAATAGCGGTCGGCCTCCTCCGGTCGCCCCTCGAGCACCAGCGCCCGCGCCGCCCGCACATCGCCGCCGGCGCAAAACCCCTTTTCCCCCGCCCCCTCGACCAGCACCGCCCCGATCGCCGGATCGTCCCGCCACCCCTCGAGGGCGGCAGCGACCCCCTCGATCATCTGGAGCGACAGCGCGTTGATCGCCCTCGGCCGGTCGAGCACGATCCGGCCGAGATGGCCGTCGGTGGAGATGTGAAGGTCGTCGGTCATGGTGTCATCTGACTAGTGATCGTGCATCCGCGCAAGCGGCCTCCCCCTCATCCGCCCTTCGGGCACCTTCTCCCACAAGGGAGAAGGCAGAGGCGGCAACCGATGTAGCAGACTTCCCTTCTCCCCTTGTGGGAGAAGGTGGATCGGCCAAAGGCCGAGACGGATGAGGGGGAGGTCGCTTGCGCGTCATTTTCCGTTCCCGCCTCCGCCCATCTCTGCTATCCCCCGCGCCATGCCGACTTACGCCCCCCTGACCAACGTCGCCCTCACCGGCCTCGCCCGCGATTTGAAGCAGCGCGCCGACGAAAACCGGCCGATCCGCATCGGCGTCATCGGCTCGGGCGAAATGGGCACCGATCTCGTGACGCAAGGCATGCTGATGCGCGGCGTCGAGATATCGGCCATCGCCACGCGCCGCCCACACACCGCGCTCGAAGCCACCGCCATCGCCTATGGCGACACCTCGCACGCCGTCGAGGCGGACACTGCGAGCAAGGTCACCGCCGCGATCGAATCCGGCAAGCTCGCCATCACCTCCGCCGACACGCTGGTGCGCTCGCCGCTCATCGACGTCGTCATCGACGCCACCGGCAAGCCCGGCGTCGCCGCCGATTTCGACCTCCTGGCGATGGAACACGGCAAGCACCTGGTGATGATGAACGTCGAGGCCGACGTCACCATCGGGCCCTACCTCAAGCACGAAGCCGACCGCCTCGGCGTGATCTATTCCGTCGGCGCCGGCGACGAGCCGAGCTCCTGCATGGAGCTGATCGAATTCGCCACCGCCCTCGGCTATCGCATCGTCGCCGCCGGCAAGGGCAAGAACAACGCCTTCAACCGCGATGCCGTGCCCGACGACTACCGCGCGGAAGCCACCCGCCGGAACATGAACCCGCGCATGCTGGTCGAGTTCGTCGATGGGTCGAAAACCATGGTCGAAATGGCCTGCATCGCCAACGCCACCGGCCTCGTACCGGACGTGCCGGGCATGCACGGCCCCGCCGCCGACCGCGACCAGATGGTCAAGGTGCTGATCCCCAAAGCCGACGGCGGCATCCTCAACAAGAAGGGCGTCGTCGACTTCACCGTCGGCAAAGGCGTCGCCCCCGGTGTGTTCTGCATCGTCGAGGCCGAGCACCCGCGCATCATCGAGCGCATGGACGATCTGCATGTCGGCCACGGGCCCTACTATTCGTTCTTCCGCCCCTATCATCTGACGAGCCTCGAGGTCCCCCTGACCGCCGCCCGCATCATGCTCTACGGCAAGGCCGACATGGTGCCGCTGCCCATCCCCGTCGCCGAAGTCTGCGCTGTCGCCAAGCGCGATCTCGCGGTCGGCGAGAGTTTCGATGCCATCGGCGAGACCTGCTACCGCAGCTTCACCCTCACCGCCGTGGACGCCCGCGCCCAGCAGGCGGTCCCCGTCGGCCTCCTCGAAGGCGGCAAGGTTACGGCGCCGGTGAAAAAGGGCGAACTGCTGACCCGCGCCAATTCTGCCCCCGATTCGAGCACCCGCCTGTTCGCCCTGCGCCAGAAGCAGGACCGTATGCTGGGCTACGCCTGAGTTTTCCGCCGAACGCGCGGCCCTGTGACCCCTGCGCCACGAAATTTGGGTTGGGCCCCGAAACTATCCAAACGCCTTTGCGCCCTATCGAATTTGTCCATAAGGTGACCGCCTAAGCAGGGGGGTTACCTGCACTGCCGCGCATTTTCGCGGCGACGGGGAATAGCGTCTTGGGGCTCGGACTTCGCATTGCATCTGCCAAGCATGCGGGGCTGGCTTTTGCCAGCCTGCTTGCGCTTGCGTCGCCGACCTATGCGGCGTGCTCGTCCGTTGCCGTTCCATCGTTGATCAACACCGACAACACCTACACAGCCGATGGGGACACCGCCTTCATCGTCAACAGCCCCATTGGCGGCAATGGGCTTTACTTCGACAACATGGCCGGTGGGCCACTAGACAGCCTCGCGGTCACCAACGGGCAGGCGATCGACAACACTGGCAGCGTCTACTCGGGCATCGAAATCTCCGGCGATTTTGCGACCATCTGTTATGACGGTCTCGCCTCCGGCTCGATCAAAAGCGACAACACCGGCTTTCTGGTCGACGAGAATTCCGACGGTGATGTGCTCCTCAATATCGCCCACGGCATCGACGCCGGGTACGCGGGTATTGACGTCAGGCATTATGGTGACGGGCTGGTCGACATCACATCGAGCACGATCACCGCCGGTGGTACCTTGGAGGCCGGCATCTCGGTGATGCGCCTCGGCCAGGGCAACACCAACATCACCGCCAACGGCGCCATCAATGCGGCGGCCGGTCCCGGCATCACGGTGAGCATCGACGAGTTTGGCGGCGACGGCGGCGATGTCGACATCAAGACCAACGCCGACATCACCTCGGCCAATGCGGGCATCGCGGTCGCCCACTATGGCGACGCCGGCGACATCAAGATTACGACATCGTCGGGCACCACCATCTCCGTCCACGGCGGATCCGGTGTGGACTACTGGGCGTTACCGTTGCTGAGCGGCACGGCGGGCATCTATGTGGACCGCGCGGCGATCGGCTTGGGCGGCGGCACTGGCGACATCACCGTCACCAATGGCGCGGACATCGACGTCGAATCCGTTGGCATCTATGTCGACGTCTGCAACTGCGTCGACTCCAACATTCTCGTCAACTCGACCGGCAAGATCGACGTCGACGAAGGCTTTGGCATCTATGTCACGCACGATACCGGCAACACCAGTGTCAACCAGTCCGGCAAGGTGACCGTGCTGGATGGCACTGGCCTCGCGATCGAACAGCTCGATGATGGCGACGTGGTCGCAGGCCTCACCGGCGGCGTCGAGGCGACCGATGGCGGTATCCTCGTCGAGCATGAGGGTGACGGCGACATCACCGTCAACGCCGCCGGCGCCTACGACATCGACAACGGTGGGGGTATCGAGGTCTCGCACCTCGGCGATGGCACCATCGGCGTCACCTCGAGCGCCGCCATCGATTCCGAGTTCGACGCCATGTGGATCGAGCACCTGGGCACCGGCAGCGTGACTGTCGCCTCGACCGGCAAGCTGACGGTGAACAATGGCGCGGGCATCTGGATCGACAAGTTCGGCGACGGCAATGTCGGCGTCTCGGCCAGCGGCGGCATCGAGGCGACCGATGGCGGCATCGTCGTCGAACACTCCGGCGCGGCCGGCACGGTTACGGTCACCACGGCGGCCGGCGACACCATCTCGGCGCACGGCGGTATCGGCCCGTACTTCTCGGGCCCCGTCGGCATCTATGTCGACCGCTACAATGCCGGCCTCGGCACCGGCACGGGCGGCATCACCATTACCAATGGCGCCGCTATCGACGCCGAGAGTCTCGGCATCTTCGCCAGCCTCTGCGTTTGCGTTGAAGGTGACCTCTCGATCACCTCGACGGGCGCCATCGACGTCGACGGCCTGTTCGGCGCCGGCATCGTCGCGCTTCACGACGGCGAGGGCACCGCCAGTGTGAACGCCAGCGGGCGGATCACCGTCACCGACGGCACGGGCATCTCGGTCGTGAAATCCGGCGACGGCGCGATCGATGTCACGGCGGGAGCAATCTCGGCTGCCCTGGCGGGGATCAGCGTCATCTCGGTCGACGACGCCGATATCACGGTCGCCGCCAACGGCAAGATCACGGCCACGGACGGCCTCGGCATCGTCGCCGGTTCGTTCGGCGCGGGGGCGATCGGGATCACCACGGCCGCGGACATCGCGGCGTTCGATGCCGCCATCGTGGTCACGCAGTTGGGCGTCGATGACGGCGTCACAATCGTCACATCCGGCGGCAAGCTGACCGCCAGCGGCTCGACGAGCCTGGTCTACTTCGGCACCGCGGCCACCGGCAGCGCCGGCATCATGGTCATACAGGGCGGCGCAGGTCGCGTGTCCATCACGAGCGGCTCGGCCATCGAAGTGGACGGCGTCGGGATCTACGTCGAGGCCTGCGGCTGCATGAGCAGCGCCGTCAGCATCGCATCGTCCGCCAACATCACCGCGCCCTACGGCATCATCGCCAGCACCACCGGCGCTGCCACTTTGAACCAGTCGGCCGGCACCATCACCGGCACGCAAGGCGTCACCCTGACGGGATCGACGATCGCGGCGACCATCGCCGCCGGTGCCAAGATCGCGGTGAACGGCACCGGCGCAGGGCGCTACGGCCTGACCCTCGACGGCACGTCCGAGGTCACCATCGCCGGCACCATCAATGCCCTCGGCTCCGATGCCCTGCTGCTCACCGGCGGCAACGCCAAGCTCACCTTGCTCCCCGGCTTCGTCATCAACGGCCAGGTCGATGCGCTCGATACGGCGACAAACGAATTGATTTTCGGCGGCAGCAGCGGCGCGGCGTCGTTCGATCTCGACCGGCTCGGCACCAACATCACCGACTTCGACAGCTTCCTCAAAACCGGCAACTCCACCTGGACCTTCTCGGGCGCCAGCTTCGCCGGGCTGCTCACCGCCAAGGCCGGCACGGTGGTGATCAACTCCAACATTCCCGGCCTCGACCTCGTGCTCGAGAACACGATCCTCCACGGCAACGCCGGCCTCAAGAGCCTGACGACGACAGGCGGCACCCTCGCACCGGGCAATTCGATCGGTACCATCACCGTCGCAGGGAACGCCACCATCGGGGCCGGCACCGTCTATGGCGTCGAGCTCAACGCCGCGGGCGCGAGCGACAAGCTCATCGCCGGCGGCACGGTCAGCATCGATCCGACGGCCAGCGTTCTCGCCTCGATGGAGCCCGGCTCATTCGGGGTGGTCACCAAATACACGATCATCACCGGTGCGGCGGCCGTCTCCGGCGCCTTCAACGGCGTCAATTCCGTATCGGCGTTCTACGACGCCCAGCTCACCTATGACGCCAACAATGCCTATCTGACCCTGACGCGCAACGCGCTGACCTTGGGCGACTTTGCCAACACGCCCAACCAGCAGGCGACGGCCGCGGCGCTCGACGGCGGCGGCCAGGGCGTGCCCTATTTCAGCGAGCTGTTCGTGCTGCCGGCTGGCGAAGTCGCCGGCGCTCTCGATGCGATTTCGGGCGACGGCTATGCCAGCCTCGCCGCCGCCGCGCTCGACAATGGCCGCTTCGTCCGCGATGCGGCGCTCGACCGGCGCGGCGCGCGCGGCATCTGGACCACGCCCTATGGCGGCCTGTCGCATCTGCCCGGCGACGGCAACGGCCCGGCCGTCGATCACGCCACGGGCGGCCTGCTGCTGGGCGCCGATCGCGAAGTGGGCGACGGCTATCTCGGCCTGCTGCTCGGCTACGGCCGGACCAGCTACGCCATCCCGTCGCGCGACATGTCCGCCGCGAGCGGCGAGTTCAGCCTCGGCACCTATGGCGGCGTCGACTGGGATGGCTTCTATGCGAGCTTCGGCGGCACCCTGACCGCCCGCAGCATCGATGCGACCCGTCAGGTCGTCTTCACCGGCGTCAGCGACAGTTTCACCGCCCAATATGCGAGCCTCACCGCTCAGGCCTTCACCGAGCTCGGCTTCCGCCTCGAACTGGGCAGCACCACGATCACCCCGTTCGGCGGCCTCGCGGGCCTTCAATCGGCCAGCACGGGCTACACCGAAACCGGCAGCGGCGCGGGCGCGTTGACGGTCGGCCCGGGGACGTCCTCCGCCCTCGTCGCAACGCTCGGCGTTCGCCTCGAGCACGAGATGGCCCTCAACGACGACACGACCCTGACCCTTCGTGGCGCCGCCGCCTGGCGCCATTCCATCGGCAAGGCCTCAACCAGCAACAGCATGGCCGGTACCGCGCCGTTCACCGTCGCCGGGACGCCGCTTGCCGCTGACACGCTGACCGTCTCGGCCGGCACCGCCCTCGACATGGGCCAGCTCAGCGTCGGGCTCGACTACACCGGCGCCTTTGGCAGCGGCGGCATCGCCAACGCCGCAACCGCCACCCTCGCCGGCAAGTTCTGATCGACAGCCACGCAGGGCTTGCGCCGCGAACCGAACGGCTGAATGCTGCATTCCCGCGGGCAGCATTTGCTAAGCGGGACTTAGCATCTTGAGGTGACCATGCCCTGGCTCGACTATCTCGCCTATTTCTTCGGCGGTGTGTTCCTGGTGAACACCATTCCACATCTGGTTGCCGGCGTGTCCGGCCGGCCGTTCCAGAGCCCCTTCTCCAAGCCTCCGGGCATCGGTCTTTCCTCCTCGACGGTCAACGTCGCCTGGGGACTGATCAACCTCGTGATCGCCTATTTCCTCATCCTGCGCGTCGGCATTTTCGATCCGCGCGACACCGGCAGTGCCATCGCTCTCGGGCTCGGTCTGGCGTTGATGGGGTTCGTGCTCGCCCGCTATTTCGGCAAGCTGCACGGCGGCAACACCCCGCGCACCTAATCGAGCGTCTGCCGGTAGCGGTGCATCGCCGCCGCCGAGATCACGACGAGGATAATCACCAGCGCGCCGCATTCGGCGGCGACGTCACCGATATTGCCGCCCTTCAGCATCACCATGCGGATGACGCGGAGGAAGTGCGTCGCCGGCACGCCCTGACCGATGAACTGCGCCCAGCCGGGCATCCCCGCAAACGGGAACATGAAGCCCGACAGCAGGATCGACGGCAGGATCGTGAAGAACGACAGCTGCATCGCCTGCATCTGGTTGCGCGCCGCCGTCGAGATCAGGAACCCGAGCGCCAAGTTCACCACGATATAGAGATTGAATCCGATGAAGAACGCGCCCCAGCTTCCTTCGAACGGCACATTGAACACGGCGCGTGCCGCGAGGATGAACACCAGCGTCTGCACATAGCCCACGAACACATAGGGCAAAATCTTGCCCAGCATCACTTCGAACGGCTTGACCGGCGTCGCGATCAGCATCTCCATCGTGCCGCGTTCGCTCTCCTTGACGATGGCGACCGCGGTGATCATCACCATCGTCATCGACAGGATGATCGCCAGCAGCCCCGGCACGATGTTGGTCGAGGTCTTGCCTTCGGGATTGTACTGCCGCTGCACCACCACCGAGAATGGCGGCGCGCTCGGACCAATCGCCAGCGGCCCAACCAGCGTCTCGCGGATCGCCACGTTGACGATGCCCTGCAGCGCTCCCGCCGCGCCACCCACCGCCGATGGGTCAGAGGCATCGGCCGCGATCAGGATTTCGGGCGCCGTGCCGCGCACCACATCGCGCTCGAAGTTTTGCGGAATGACCACGACGAAATTGGCCTCCCCCCGCCGCAGCGCCGCCTCCCCCGCCCCGATCCCCGCCACCTCGCCGCGAAAGTCGAAATATCCCGATTGCTGCATCCCCGCGATCACGGCGCGGGTCAGCGGCCCATTGTCGCCCATCTCAACCAGCGTCGGCAAATGCCGCGGGTCGGCATTGATGGCAAAGCCGAACAGGAAGAGCTGCACCAGCGGCAGCCCGATCATCATCCCGAAGGTGATGCGGTCGCGCCGCATCTGGATGAACTCCTTATAGAGCACCGCTCCAAACCGCCGGATCGAGAAGCTCATGCCGCTACCCGCGGATCGGCCGCGAAATTGTCGCGCGCCCCGGCCATCAGATAGATGAACGCCTCCTCGAGCCCCGCCACCTGCAGGCTCCAGCGATACGACGTGTCGGCCGAGTAGCGCTCAACCAGCTCCTTGAGCTTGCCCCCATCCGTCCCCGACACATGCAGCACCGCGCCAAACCGCGCCACCTGCTCGACGCCGGGTTCATCCTTGAGCCGCGCCTCGAGCCCCGCAAGGTCCGGCCCCTCGACCCGCCAGGTGATGAGCCCCACCATCGCCGGGATTTCGCTCGCGCGTCCGTCGATCAGCTTCTTGCCATAGGCGATGTAGGTGATGAAGTCGCACTGCACCGCCTCGTCCATGTAGTGCGTCGACACCAGCACCGTAACGCCGCGCGCGCTGAGCCGCCGGATCTCGTCCCAGAAATCGCGCCGCGCCTTGGGATCGACGCCCGCCGTCGGCTCGTCGAGCAGCAGCAATTGCGGCTCGTGCAGCAGGCACGCCGCCAGCGCCAGCCGCTGCTTCCAGCCGCCCGACAGCGACCCCGCGAGCTGCTTGGATCGATCCGCCAGCCCCAGGTCCGCGAGCGCCTGGTCGACCCGCTCGCGCCGCCGATCGAGCCGATACATCCGCGCCACGAAATCGAGGTTCTCGCGGATCGTCAGATCCTCGTAATACGAGAACTTCTGCGTCATGTAGCCGACTTCTTCCTTGATGCGCCCGGCCTCGCGCCGCACATCGAAACCGAGGCACGTCCCCTCGCCCTCGTCCGGCGTCAGCAGCCCGCACAGCATCCGGATCGTCGTCGTCTTGCCCGACCCGTTCGGCCCGAGAAAGCCGTAGATCGCCCCCTTGGGCACGCGGATGTCGAAGTGATCGACCACCGTCCGCTCGCCGAAGCGCTTGGTGAGCCCCGTGACGTCGATGACGAGCGGCTCGCTCACTCGGGCCGCCCGATGCTCACCGGCTGGCCGGGCAGAATGCCGTTCTGCTCCGCCATCACCGCCTCGGTCATGAACACCAGCCGGCTGCGCTCGTCGCGCGAATAGATGATCGGCGGCGTGAACTGCGGATCGGATGCGAAATGCTCGATCGTCGCCGTCAGCCCGGCCGCGCAGCCATCGCAGCTGACCCTCACCACATCGCCCAGATGAAAGCCCGGCCGGTCGGCCTCATTGACATAGAACTTGATCTTGAGCGCCCCATCCCCGGCGATCGACACCACCGGCGCCCCCGCCCCGGCGACTTCGCCGCGCGAGAAATGCAGCCGCTCGATCCGCCCCGCCTCCGGCGCGACGATGCTGCGGCTGTCGAGCATCGCCTTGGCGTTTGCCGCATCGGCAATGGCCGCCACCACCGTTGCCTCCGCCGCCGCAACACTTGCCGCCGCCGCCGCGATCTGGTCGTCGCGAGCCGGCAGTTGCGCCACCGCCAGTTGCGCCTTGAGCTGCACGACATTCGCGTTGGCGGCATTGAGGCTCGCCTGCGCCTGGTCGAGCTGCGATTTCGGTACGTTGCCCTTGGCGAACAAATCCTGCGACCGGCTGAAGTTCTGCTGCGCCAGCGCCAGGCTGGCTTCGGCCTGCGCCAGCGACGCCTCCGTCACCTGCAGTTCCTCCGGTCGGGCGCCCGTCTTGAGATTGGCAAGGCTCGCCTCGGCCGCATTGGCCTGCGCCTCGGCCGCCTTCGCCCGCGCCAGCGCCGCATCGTACTGCGCCTGCTGCTGGCTCGCCTCGAGCACGAACAGCACATCGCCCGCGGCGACCGCGTCGCCCTCGCGCACGGCGAGCGTTTCGATCCGCCCGGCGCTGGGCGTCGCGGCATAGACATAGTCCAGTTCCGCATAGCCGTTCCACGACGGCGGCGGCGCCTGCGCGACGCCCGGAATGAACGACAGCAGCCCCATCAGCCACGCCAGTGCATGATCCATCGCCGTCTCCTCACGTCGCCATGAAGCGCTTGTTGCTCGCCGGCGCGCTCAGCCCGTCGAACAGGATCGTCAAATGGTTGTCGATCAGCCGGTCGAGCGCCAGCCCGTCTGCCGGCCGCACGGCGAACACTTCGTCGAGCAGGATGTGCAGCATGATCGGCCCGATGATCGAGCGGATCGTCAGCTCAGGGTCGACCGGCCGCAGATAGCCCTCGGCAATCCCGGTCCTGAGCAGACCGGTGACCAGCGGGATCACCTTGTCGAGCACTTCCGCGCGATACATCGCGGCAAAGTCGGGGAAATTGATCATCTCGCGCATCATCAGTTTTGGGATCGCGACGGTCCGCGGCTCGGTCAGCCGCCCGGCAATCGTCTTCATCACCAGCGTGATGATGCTGCGCGGGTCGCCTGCGTAGTTCTCGACCAGGTGCACTGCATTGGCCGCAATCGGCACGATGGCGCGGCGCACGATCCCCTCAAGCACCGCTTCCTTGCTCGGAAAGTAGAGATAGACCGCGCCCTTGCTGAGCCCGGCACGCGCCGCGATGTCCTCGACCCGCGTATTGGCAAAGCCGCGCTCGATGAACAAATCGAGCGCCGCATCGAGCACCTCCTCCGGCCGCGCCTCCGCCCGGCGCCTGAATTTCGGCCCCCGCTCCGCCGCCTGTGCGCTCATCGCCAACCTCAACTGACTTTCCGGTCAGTAGCTTAATAACCCTCCAGTCAGTTATTTGCAAGAGCACGTTAGTCGTCGCTCGAAGCGATGCGGACCGGATCGACCGCTACCGCCCGAGACGCAACGCCATGACCTGCAGATGACATTTGCCGGCCGCACAGGTGCATGTGTGGATTGCACCATGGGCCGTAGCAATCGGCCCGCGAACGTATAGCGTCGACGCAGAACGCCGGGGGGCAGCGTCGTGGAGCATTTCGACCTGATCGTCATCGGCTCGGGGCCGGCCGGCCGCCGTGCCGCTATCCAGGCCGCCAAGCTCGGCAAGGATGTGCTGGTGGTCGAAAACCGCCTGCGCGTCGGCGGCGTCTCGGTCCACACCGGCACCATTCCGTCCAAGACGCTGCGCGAAACGGTGCTCAATCTCTCGGGCTGGCGGGAACGCGGCTTTTACGGCCTCGCCTATCGCGTCAAGAAGGACATCGAGGGCAAGGACCTCGGCGCGCGCCTCCGCATGACGCTCGACCACGAGATCGACGTGCTCGAACACCAGTTCGCCCGCAACGGCGTCAAGACCATCGCCGGCCGGGCCCGCTTCCTTGACCCCAACCGCATCGGCGTGAGCGTCGATGCCAGCGAGACGCATGAGTACGGCGCTGACAAGATCGTCATCGCCGTCGGCACCGCGCCGCACCGTCCGTCCCATATCCCCTTCAATGGCACCAGCGTCGTCGACAGCGACAATATCGCCGACAATCCGCATGTCCCCAAAAGCCTCACCGTCGTCGGCGCTGGCGTCATCGGGCTCGAATACGCGACGATCTACTCTGCGCTCGATGTGCCGGTGACGCTGGTCGAGCCGCGCGAACAGTTCCTCGAATTCATCGATCGCGAGATCATCGAAGAATTCATCCACGAACTGCGCAAGCGCGGCATGCAGATGCGCATCGGCGTCAAGGTCGAGAGCGTCGAGGTCGATGACAAGGGCTTTGCCGTCAGCACCCTCAGCGACGGCCGCAAGATCCGCACTGAAATGCTGCTCTATGCGGCGGGCCGCATCGGCGCCACCGCCGATCTCGGCCTCGAAACCTGCGGCATTGCCGCCGACGATCGCGGCCGCCTCAAGGTCGATCCGCGCACCTACCAGACTAATGTTCCGCACATTTACGCGGCCGGCGACGTCATCGGCTTCCCCAGCCTTGCCTCGACCAGCATGGAACAGGGCCGCATCGCTGCCTGTCATGCCTTCGACGCGGCCATGCCGCCGGCCCCCGAATACTTCCCCTACGGCATCTACGCCGTGCCGGAGATTTCAACCGTCGGGCTCACCGAGGCCGAGGTGAAGGCACGAGGCCTCCACTACGAAGTCGGCATCGCCCGTTTCCGCGAAACCTCGCGCGGCCACATCATGGGCCTGCAGTCGGGCATGATGAAAATGCTGTTCTCGCTCGCCGACCGCAAACTGCTCGGCGTCCACATCATCGGCGAAGGCGCGACCGAGTTGATCCACATCGGCCAGGCGGTGCTCAACCTCGGCGGTACCGTCCGGCCTTATGTATCAAGCGCACCAAGTGTGGCGACGATCACGGCCACCATGGCTGCCGCGTCACACAAGGGTCGGGGCTGGCCTTAGCCGCTTAGCTATCGGGGCAATATGCGCGCTGATCCTCTTAGGTGCTAACGCTCCCACTTTGGCGCGCGGTGAACGTGATGGACTGGGACGCGTCCATCTTGGGATTGGCGTGCAGCACCGATGGGTCGCTGATGACGTTCACCTCGAAAACCACTGCGGTCTTGTAAGGTTCCTTGCGAGGGAACCGGCCCCGATACTCGAAGTAGTAGCGATACAAGAGGCGCAGCGCACCATCGGAGACGCGCCGGAGGTCCACGACCGGAACGTCTTGTGGCGAGGTTGCCATCGCTACGGTGGGCGGGAGGATGTGAATTTCCGGCTCGCCCGGCGCATCGTCGGCCCAAACGACGCTGTCAACGCTCTCTCCGGGTTCTGCAACCCTAGTAGAGACCACGACCTTGGACACCCTTGCAGGTGTGCGGCCGAAATTCACGAACATGGGCGTCAGGACGAAAATCGGTTCTTTGGCGGCGTCGAATGCCCTGATGATGTTGATGTCGCGCATGCTCAAGTAAGGACGTTGATCGCCTTCGACGGTTTCCTGAGTCAGAAGCAGGCTGCGTCGGGTCAGATAGAGGGAGTAGATCAGCCCCACGGCGCCGATGGTAGCGAGAATGGCCTGCCAGTATGCCGGTATTACCTGCCATTCACTGGCTGTGGCACTTCGTTCAGCGGCGTCAGCGGCTTTTTGCTGGGCAGCCAGATCGTCGCTCTCGTGCTGGTCGCTCTTGGCTTCTCGTTCACCTCCGTGCTGGGCCTGATCCGGGGTCTCGACCATCACGATTGGAAAGGGTGGCCGTTCGCTGCTTTGGGAGCTATCGGCGCTTTCTATTTCTTCCACTGGGGCGTTGCTGGCGCCCCCTTGTTCTTGCGCATAGGGGGCTGACCCTGTGGCGAGCAATACGATCAAGAACAGCGCTCGCATCTGTAACCCTTCTGGCCGGGGAGTTGCCCCGATGAAGAGGCATCCTGCAGCGATTATTGCCTTAGTCCTTTGGGGGTGGAATCCGATTGGCGAGCGCGAAATCGCGTGCAGCCCCCTTGCTGTCATAGACTCGCTCCAGCCAGAATTCATCGACCTGATCAGTGCCGAAGGCATCGACATAATCGAGCCTCAGACACGCTCGGGCGGTAGCATCGATTTCCTTGTTCCATCCATCGAGCGAGTCGGCCGCGGACAAATTGACGTTCGCGGGACCATCCTTGCGAATGTCGAAAGTCTGGTCCCGGTCAGCTTTGCCAGCGACCTCGATTACCGTGTCCCCGTAGCTCACCCTGAACATTACGGATGGAATCACCTTGAGGGCGGGCGTCGAGCCGGTGTTGATGATCTGTGCTTGAATATGGCAACTGCCAGCGCCTCCGCTGGGCTGATCCCCCAACACGATGAAGCCCTTCTCCAGTTCGATGTAGGCGCGAAGCTGCCTGCCGACGGCCCCAAAAGCAATTTCATTAGCCTTGCGAGCGGTCTCGACAGCCTCGCCGGTCTTCACGAACGTGGCGTAGATGAGCCCTACGCCGCCGAGCGAAATGATCAACCCAAGACCACTAAAGAGCGCGACGTAGTACGCCCAATCAGCCATTTCTTGCTGAGCACGCAAATCCTCATCGCCGCGCTCGGAATCATGGTCGGGACTTACAGCGTGGGACGCGCACACAAACTCCCTTTGCCAAGGCAGCCTAGCGCATACGGCTTGGGCTTTGCTGCTTTCGGCGGCGGCTTGATATCGGCGATTCTCGTCTTGGATGCGCTTCTGAGAGCCAAGGTATAGCCATAGACTCACCATCGAAAGCGCAACCACTGCGCCGACGACCAAAGGGATCACCCAAGATGGACGGTCCTGCTGCCTATCGCTGTCAAGCATTGCAATAAGAACGCTGCGGTAAAACCGCCCCTCGAAATCTTGTTGTTTAGATTCCGGTCGGTCTCGTGAATGTCGAGTCCTTTCAGCAATTCAGCGAGCTGCGCGTAGGTTATCCCCCGGCGCTTCAACTCCCCCTTGAGCAGGTTCTTTGCCCGCGTCTCCCATTCCTGGTTGACCGGGTTGTCTTTCCGCGTCTCTGCCATGCCGAACCTCTAGAAATCATCATATACGATGATATAAGCCATTGCATTTGGCGATACAAGCACGCATATACGGTGCACAAGATCACCGGATATGATGACAATGGCCGTTCACTTCCTCCTTTCCGCCGCCGCGCGCACCCTTTCGCTTCGCGAAATCTACAAGGCTGGCGAAGATGCGGCTTACGAGACGTTCAAGGGCATGCGCTGGACCGATGGCGAACCCGTCTGCCCCAAGTGCGGTTCGGTTGAGGCTTACGAGATCACGACCCGCCGCAAGTTCAAGTGCAAGGGTTGCACGCACCAGAGAGGTGGCTCGGTTTGTCTGAACAGGTTGCGGGGGTTCGCTAAGTGGATCGTCTGCCGTTTTATGCCGCTGCCGGGATTGGCATCAGCGCGTTGAAGTAGGCGTTGTCAGGCGTCT
>JBKJTB010000400.1:0-8212 GCA_046594305.1 Devosia sp.
GACGACGGCGTCGACGCGCCCGGCATCGCCGTGATGGAGGCGATCGCCCGCGAGCTTTCCGACGACGTCTGGATCGTCGCACCGGACGGCAACCAGTCCGGGGCTTCGCATCGCTTCACCTTCGGCCGTGAGCTGGAGCTGGTAGAACGCCGTTCGCGCGTCTTCGCCATCCCGCACGGCTCGCCCGCCGACTGCGTCGTGGCTGGAATGACGTTCCTCTTGAAAGACCATCCGGCCGATCTCGTGCTCTCGGGCGTCAACAACGGCCAGAACATCGGCGACATCGTCAATTGCTCGGGTACCGCGGCCGGCGCGCGCGAGGGCGCTTTCCAGGGCGCGCTCGGCATCGCCATGAGCCAGGGCGTCGACTACGAGGCCGGCCTCGCCATCGACTGGGCCGTGTCCCGAAAGTTCGCCGCGAAAGTGATCGACGGCATCCGCAGGCATGCCGGGCAGGGCGCCTGGTACAATGTCAATTTCCCCCATTGCCCCGTGGATGAAGTGACCGGCGTGCGGGTCGTCCCGACGCAGCGCTTCGACCGCTCGCCGATGCGCTATTTCGCTTCGGACAATCCCGGAAAATTCTTCATCGCCATCCCGGAAACGCCATCGCCGTTCGATCCGGCCAATGATTTCTTCCAGCTGCTGCACGGGAACGCGATCACCGTGAGTCCGATGCGGCTGCAGGGAAGCGATGCTGATTACGCGGCAGCGATCGACGGGAAAATATCCCTGAGCTAGCTGCTGTAGCTCCCCCTGCGGGGTTCCCCACCCACCATCGTCATCCCCGCGCAGGCGGGGACCCAGGAGTCGCGCGCGCCGGTGGATGTGGTGTCGGTTCCCGCCTGCGCGGGAATGACATTGTGGGTGAAGAAATAGCTCGTTCAGGAACCAAAAGTTTCGCCCGGAGACGCCTGAGAATCCTGGCCTCTCCGAGCTTATTTCTCCGACTTATCCACGGTACTTTCGAGTTGTGCTAATCTCCCCTCAGTTCCATCGCACGGACGGTAGTCGACGCGAACGACGCGATGGACCAGCGGGTGGGGAGGCTTCGCGGCTTCCCTGGGCCGTGCGGTGGCGCGCTGGTAACCCCAGCCCGATCGCGCACGTGATCCGGAAATCCCGCGCCCCGAGGCGCTTGCGTCTCTATTACAACTAAACATCGAGGCGTACGCGCCTCGGGGCTCCGTCCACTTCCCCTTGTGGCTCAACCCGGAGGTTCACGACCGATGGCGGCGTCCGCTCGCCCTTTAACCCTAATCACGTCTGAATCTTGTTCGGTCGAATCCGCGCAAATCGCAATCGGCTTAAACTCGTCTTTACCTAAAATGCCTATCGTCAAGTCCATCGAGTACTGCGTGACGAGTGGACTGATGAGTAATCGCGTTGCCGGCAAGGCGCTGAAGATCGCTGCCATAGCTGGCCTGCTTGTGGGGTCGACCGCACTGGCGGGCTGCTCCTCTCTCGGTCTGGGGATGGGTGGCGGCGACGTCACCGGCTCCATTTCCCCGGGAGCCTCTTCCGGCGGTCAGCAGTCGATGCCGCCCGCCCTCAAGCCGATCGCGTCCCGCACGGACGTCGCATCGGGTCCATTCATTCCACCGGAAAATATCGGTGGCGGCTCCAGTGGCGGCGGTCTCGTCACTGGCAGTGCGCCGGTGGGTGTTGTTTCGAGTTCTGCCCTGCCGCCTCTCACAGGAAGTGAAACCATGTCAGCCCAGCCATCCCTTGTTTCGGTTTCGGCCCCGACCCAATCCGGTGCGCTGGCTGCGCCGGCACCGGCCGCCGGCAAAACCCTCTCGGTCGTTCCCGACAATGCCTACATCCACGTCATCGAGAGTGGAGAGTCGCTCTACACCATCGCGCGCCGCTACAACGTGACGGCGCAGGCGATCGTGCAGGCCAACGGCATGGGCTCGCCCGACAAGATTTTCGTCGGCCAGAAGGTCATCATCCCCGGCATGACGGGGAAGGCCGCGTCCGCGCCGACCCAGATCGCTTCGATCGCGCCAGTCGAGAACGCCATCACCGGCACCAAGACCGCGCCGTCACCGGCCATGGCGCTCGTCGCGCCGCAGAAATCGACGCCTGCTGCCCCTGCCGGCGACAAGACCGCCGCGATCAAGAACCCGGCCCTCGTCGATCCCGAGACGTCCAATACCGAGCCGGTTCCGGCAAAACCTGCGCTCGTCGAGCCGGTGATGTCCGGCGCCGACAAGTTCCGCTGGCCCATTTCCGGTAAAGTCATCACCGACTTCATCGCGAGCAAGGGCACCGGCATCAATATCGAAGCGCCCGAGGGTGCGTCGGTGCGTGCCGCTGAAAACGGCCAGGTGATCTATGTCGGCTCGGGCGTCGAGGGCTACGGCAACCTCGTCCTGATCCGCCACGCCAACGGCTACGTGTCGGCCTACGCCCACCTCAAATCGGTCGGCGTCACCAAGGGCGACAACGTCACCCGCGGCGACAGCATCGGCCAGGCCGGCATGACCGGCTCGGTAAGCCGCCCGCAGCTCCACTTCGAACTGCGCAAGGGCGCGACGCCGGTGGACCCGGTCCCGCTGCTCGCGGGCTGAGGGCTAGATGGCTCTCCCCAGTTCGCCCGCCAAATTGCGGACGAACTGGATCGCCACGCGCCCGCTCCGCGCGCCCCGCGTCTGCGACCACTCGATCGCGCGGGCCGTGAGCTCCTCGTCCGAAATCTCGATCCCATACGCGTCGCAGTACCCCCGGATCATCACGAGATACGTCGGCTGGTCGCAATTGTGGAAGCCCAGCCACAGCCCGAAGCGGTCGGAGAGCGAGACCTTTTCCTCGATCGCCTCGCCGGGGTTGATCGCCGTCGCGCGCTCATTGTCGATCATCTCGCGCGGCATCATGTGACGCCGATTGGAGGTGGCGTAGAACAGCGCGTTCTCGGGCCGCCCCTCGAGCCCGCCATCGAGGATGGTTTTGAGCGATTTGTAGCTGGTCTCGTCCTTGTCGAAGCTGAGGTCGTCGCAGAACACGATGAAGCGGCAATCCTCGTTGGCGATCATCCGCATCAGCCGGGGCAGGGTCTCGATGTCCTCGCGTGAAATCTCGATGAGGATCAGCCGCCCCTCGATATGCGCCGCGACTTCCGCATGCACGGCTTTGACCAGCGACGACTTGCCCATGCCCCTGGCCCCCCAGAGCAGGGCGTTATTGGCCGCGAATCCTTTGGCGAACTGCGCCGTGTTGGCCAGCAGCGTGTCGCGGACGCTGTCGATGCCCTTGAGCAACCCGAACGGCACCCGCGACACTTTCGGCACCGGCATCAGCCGGTCGGCCGGGGCGTCCCAATGGTAGGCGTCGGCCGCCGTAAGCACCGGGCCAGGCTGGCTTTCCGCTGGCGCCATGGCGTCGAGCCGGTCGGCGATGCGCTGCAGCGACGCTGCGATCTGGGTGAGGGTGGGATCGGTCATGTCCGGGCAATTCCTGCGTCGAAATGGCCGTTTGCAGGGTTCTGAACCGCTTTGCAAGCCAACAGGGCGGCTATATAGTCCGCCCGCTTTTGGCCGGATGGAATGTTCCATTGCCGGAAACGCAGCCTTTGGCTTCAACCGCGGCGTTTTGACAAGCCGACAGTCCATTCGACAAGGAGACTTACATGTTCGTGACTTCTGCCATGGCGCAGGACACAACCACGCCAGCCGCCCCCTCCATGGGTGCCACTGACCTGTTGATCCAGTTTGCGCCGATCCTGCTGCTGGTCGTCATCTTCTGGTTTTTGATCTTCCGCCCGCAGCAGAAGCGTATGAAGACCCAGCAGGCCATGCTTTCGTCCATTACTCGCGGTGACACCGTGGTGACCACTGGCGGCATCGTCGGCAAGGTCACCAAGGCGGTCGATGGCGAGGATCTCGAGGTCGAGATCGCCCAGGGCACCCGCGTCAAGATCGTGCGCGGCATGATCTCGGACGTTCGCTCGAAATCGACGCCGGTCAACGACAACAAGGCGGGCTGATCCGCTCGCCAGGAACGATATCCTTTTATGCTGCAGCAATTCACGCCCCTTCGCACCGCGATCATTCTCATCGTCGCGGTGCTGGGTATCTTTCTGGCCATCCCGAATTTCTTCTCGAAAGAGACCACCGCCAACTGGCCGAGCTTCCTGCCGCATGACGGCATGACGCTCGGCCTCGACCTCCAGGGCGGCTCCTATCTGCTGCTCCAGGTCAACCGCGAGTCGATCGTCACCGAACGGCTCAAGGAACTCCGGCGCGACGTCCGCCAACTCCTCGCCGGCGACAACGGCATCGGCAACATCATCACCACCGACGCCGACGGCATCACGGTGGAGCTGACCGACCCGACGCAGAAGGACGCAGCCCGGACCGCCATTGAGAAGCTGCAGAACAATGTCGGCGGCACGGCGGGCCTCGGCGGCACCCCCGAGCTCCAATTCGGCGAGAACCCCGACGGCAAGCTGACGGTCAAGCTCAGCGCCAACGGCGTCACCGAGCGCATGTCTTCGCTCATCGCGCAGTCGATGGAAGTTATCCGCAAGCGCGTCGACGAAGTGGGCACCACCGAGCCCATCATCCAGCGTCAGGGCCAGGACCGCGTCCTTGTCCAGGTGCCGGGTTTTGACGATTCCTCGCGCCTCAAGCAGCTGATCTCCAAGACCGCGCGCCTCACCTTCCACCTCGTCCATCCGACCATGTCGGCGGCGCAGGCTGAATCCGCCGGCGTTCCGATCGGCTACATGCTCGTGCCGAGCGCCGAGGGCAACTACAACGAACTGCTCAACGAGAACGTCGAGCTCGGCGGCGAGTCCCTCACCAACGCGCAGCCCGGATTCGACCAGCAGACCGGCCGTGCGGTCGTCAGCTTCAGCTTCGACACGCGCGGCGCCATCACCTTCGGCGAGATCACCTCCAAGAACGTCGGCAAGCGCTTTGCCATCGTCCTCGACGACCAGGTTATTACCGCGCCGACGATCCAGCAGCCCATTACCGGCGGCTCGGGCCAGATCAGCGGCAACTTCACGTCGCAGACCGCCAACGATCTTGCGGTCCTGCTGCGCGCCGGTGCGCTGCCCGCCACCCTCGATGTGGTGGAAGAGCGGTCCGTGGGTGCAAGCCTCGGCGCCGACTCGATCCGTGCGGGCGTCACCGCCGGTATCATCGCGGCGATCCTCGTCGTCACGTTCATGGTCGTCGCCTACGGCCTGTTCGGCATCTTCGCCGACATCTCCCTCGTCCTCAACATCCTCCTCATCGTTGCGTCTCTATCGCTCCTCGGTTCGACGCTCACGCTGCCGGGCATCGCCGGTGTCGTGCTGACCATCGGCATGGCCGTCGACGCCAACGTGCTCATCTATGAGCGAATACGGGAGGAGCTGAAGGCTGGAAAATCCATCCTCTCGGCGATCGATAATGGCTTCCAGCGCGCCTGGGGCACCATTATCGACTCGCATCTGACGCAGCTCATCGCGGCAATCGTGCTCTACTTCCTGGGCTCCGGCCCGGTGCAGGGCTTCGCCGTGACGCTGGCGCTCGGCATCCTGACCTCGCTGTTCACGTCCTACACCGTGACGCTCTACTTCGTCGGCCTGTGGTACCGCATCCGCCGCCCGAAGACGCTCAAGATCCAGGTCTTCCGCTTCATTCCGGACGGCACCAAGATCCCGTTCATGAAGATCTCGCGCTACGCGATTATCTTCTCGATCCTGATCTCGATCGGCGCGATCGGCTCTGCGTTCACCAAGGGCTTCAACCTCGGCATCGACTTCATCGGCGGCTCGGCCATTGAGGTGCAATACACCGGCACCGGCACGGCTGCCGCCGGTGACATTCGCGAGGCGCTCGACGGACTCGGGCTCGGCGAAGTTCAGGTCCAGCAGTTCGGGCCGGAATCGGACTATCTCGTCCGCATCCAGCTGCAGCCGGGCGGAGACGCCGAGCAGCAGGTCGCGGTCACCAAGGTCACCGAGACGCTTGCGGCAGTGGACTACGCCGTCCGCCGAACCGAAGCGGTCAGCGGCACCGTCTCGGGCGAACTCAGCACCAAGGGCGTCATCGCCGTGCTCGTCGCCATGGGCGCGATCCTGATCTACGTCTGGTTCCGCTTCGAGTGGCAGTTCGCGCTCGCCGCCATCACCACCACGGCGCACGACGTCATCATGACCATCGGGCTCTACTCATTCGTGGGGCTCGAGTTCAATATTACGTCGATTGCGGCCGTGCTGACTCTCGTGGGGCTCAGTTTGAACGAAACGGTCGTCATTTCGGACCGTGTTCGAGAGAACCTCCGAAAATACAAGAAGATGTCCCTGCGCGAATTGATCGATCTGTCGATCAACCAGACCATCGTCCGAACGTCGCTGACGCAGTTCACGATCCTGTTGGCGCTGTTCCCGCTGGTGTTCTTCGGCGGCGAAGCTATCCGCGGCTTCACCATCGCCATGACCTTCGGCTCGATCTTCGGCATGTACTCGTCGGTGTTCATCGGCGGCCCGATCCTGATCTATTTCGGGCTCAAAGCGCGCAGCGATGCACCGGCCGACGGCAAGGCGCTCAAGGAGAAGCGCGCCGACGGCGCCGCGGTCTAGTCGATGGCCGAGCCAGGGCAGGGGTTCTACCCGTACCAGGCAGTCATCGACGGCTACGGCAATGGCGGCTTTCGCTTCGCCGAGATGAGCCATCGCGGCTCGCTGCTGTGCCTGCCGACCGGCATGCACAAATGGAACGCGACGACGGCCGCCGACATCACGCTCGAGAATTTGCAGCCGGTGTTCGACGCAGCCGAAAGGATCGATGTTCTATTGGTCGGCCTCGGCAAGGACATTGCTGGATTCAGTAAGCCGATACGCGAGGCACTACGTGCCCGCAACATCATCGTCGAAGCCGTCGCCACCGGCGGTGCGGTGCGCACCTACAACATCCTCCTCGGCGAGGATCGTGCGGTGGGGGCGGCGCTGATCGCAGTCGACTCCAGCAAGTGAAGCCCGAAAGCGCGCAGTTCGCCGCCGAACAGCTCCGCCTCAATGACCGCGACCGCTATTTCGCGACGCTGGTGCTGCCCGAGACGGCGCGCGCCGCGATCACCGCGCTCTATGCTTTCAACGCCGACATCGCCTCGGTCCGCGACCGCGCCAGGGAGGCCGCGGCCGGCGAAATCCGCCTGCAATGGTGGCACGACGCGCTGTCCGGCGAAGGCCACGGCGCTGTCCGCGCCAACCCGCTCGCCGATGCGCTGCTCGATGTGGTCGCCCAATACGGCCTGCCGGTCCCGGCACTCCTCCGCATGATCGATGCCCGCCGCTTCGACCTCTACGACGACCCGATGCCCGACATGCCGACCTTCGAGGGCTATGCCGGCGAGACCAATTCGGCGCTCTACCAGATGGGCGCGATGATCCTCAACGGCGGCCGCCCGGTCGAACCCGGCGACGCCGCCGGCCACCTCGGCGTCGCCCACGCCCTCATCGGCCACCTCCGCGCCTTCGGCTACAACGCCAGCAAGAGCCGCATCGTGCTGCCACGCGATGTGTTCACGGTGTGCGGGGTGAGCGAGGGAGACATCCGGGCCGGCAACGACAGCGAGAACCTGAGTGTGGCGCTGACGCGACTGGCGGACGTCGCGGCGGAACATTTGCGCAAGGCTGATGCGGCGATCGGTTTGTTGCCGCGGGAGTTGCGGGCCGTGTTTGCGCTGACTGCACTGCTGCGATCGCAACTCAAGCGCCTGAAGCTCGATGCGCCGTTTGCCCCTCAGCCCGAGCTCGCAGATTGGCGCAAGATCGGCGTTCTAGGCTGGTGGAAGCTTAGGAACTAGCAACGGGGTCTCAGTCGGGTCCTCCCTTATGCTTCGCATGGGGGAGGGCGCCGACTGCACGCTTCCAACTGTCCCGCTAAGCCCACGCCTTGATGTCGTTCAGCGCCCTTACACTCATCGCCTTCTTCCTGGCCTGTGCCTTCTCCGGCCCGCGCCAGCGGCCCTCGTGGTCCGCCGGCTTGCTCACACTCACCGGCGGCAACAGCCCGAAATTGACGTTCATCGGCTGGAACGAGCGCGGTCCCGGCTCGCCCTCGGCGGCGATGTGTCCGCCGAGGATATGGTCGAACAGCGCGCCCAGCGCCGTCGTCCCCACCGGCGCTTCGACCACGTCGCCACGTACCTGCGCTGCCGCCATGCGGCCGGCGACCAGCCCGATCGCAGCGCTCTCGACATAGCCCTCGACGCC
>JBKJTB010000029.1:0-4856 GCA_046594305.1 Devosia sp.
ATTGCTCGGGGCACAAATCCATAGCGTGGCATTGCGGTTCCGTCGCGCAACAAAAAGGCGCGGGCCCGGTGGGACCCACGCCTCGTATTCCGCTCTCTTGTTCCGACCGTCTTGAACGTTTCTCGCTGCTTCGGCCGAAACAGGGCGTTCGCGACCAGAATTAGTTGACCGAAGCGTTCTCGATCGATTTCGGCGCCGTGCCATTGATGGCAATGGTGCGGGCCTTCTTGCTCTCGGGCAGATGACGCTTCAACTCGACGTGGAGCAGGCCGTTCTCGAGCGCGGCGCCCGACACTTCGACATATTCGGCAAGCTGGAAGCGAAGCTCGAAGGCGCGCTCAGCGATGCCGCGATGCAGGAACTCACGCGACTTGTCCTCGGAGATGGGGGCCTTGGCGCCCTTGACGACAAGGTTGTTCTCCTTGGACTCGATCACAAGGTCACTCTTGGCAAAGCCGGCGACCGCAATCGAGATCCGATAGGCGTCATCGCCCAGCTTTTCGATGTTGTAGGGAGGGTAGGTCTTGGCCTCCTGGCCTACGAGGCCGTCGAGACGGTTGAACAGCCGGTCGAAGCCGACGGTCGAGCGATAGAAGGGGGTGAAATCGTAGGTCTGCATGGCACATTCTCCAAGTGAGCAACGTGATGGTTTTGGCGGGTGTCCCACAAGCCTTCCCTGATGCGGCGAAGGCCCGTTCCCGGGTGTCCCGATCCCCGGCGATTGCCGGCGGACAGCGATGATGTAGGTGCCGGTTCGGGCGGTTCAAGAGCCCCGCAATCAGCTCTTGAGGTGATGCTCGGGAGCGGCGTGGAGGCCCATCACCTGCTGGTCGAAATCGATCAACGCGCCGGTCATCACGCCCGACTCGGCGCTGGCGAGAAAGGCGATGACGCGGGCCACTTCGTCCGGCTGGATCAGACGACCGAACGGGCGGCCTTGCTCAGCCCGCGCGAGCCAGTCATCGCCGCCCTGGCCGGAGCGGCGAATGATGTCGTGTTCGCCCGGCGTCTCGGTCCAGCCGAGGTAGATGCCATTGACCCTGATGCGGTCGCGCAGCGCGCCATTGGCGACATTCTTGGTGAGCGTCGCGAGCGCCCCCTTGCTGGCGCTGTAGGGGGTCAGCTCCGGGCTGCCGCCATGCGCGTTGACCGAGAGGATGTTGACGATGGCGCCCTCGATGCCGTCGCGAATCATGAGGCGCAGTGCGCCCTGCATGAGGAGGAACGGCGCCCGGACATTGACCGCGAAGATCCGGTCGAAGAGCTCGACGCTGGTGTTGAGGATGGTGCCGCGATCGGTGAGGCCGGCGATATTGGCGAGAATGTCGACGCGCCCGAAGGCGGCCTCCGCGGTCGCGACGATCGCTTCCACCTCCACCGGATTGGCGAGATCGGCGACGACCGTCTCGACGCTGGTGAGGCCCGCCAGCGCGGCCGCTACGGCAGCCAGCCGTTCGGGTTGGCGATCGGTGAGCAGCAGCCCGCCGATGCCGCGCTGGGCGAAAAGCCGTGCCGTCGCCTCGCCGATGCCCTGCGCCGCGCCGGTGATCAGTGCTACTTTTCCATCGAGCCGCGACAGGTCGTCCATTGCGCCATCCTCATGATATTTCACGCTAACCGGGCGCGGGGCCCACAGGCAATCGCAGATGAACCGAATCTGAACGCGGGTGTCACGATGGCTTCAGCGGGCGGGCTATAGAACCAGCACTGTGCTCGCTGTCTGCTGCAACGGCACACCCCGAATGCGTCGCCGTCACCCGCCCCCCGCACGGCGACAATTCAGAGGAAAGCCAGTGTCTCACCCGAGGCGCTGGCTTTTCCGCTTCTGCGGGACATTTTTGCGCATGGCCTTGACCGAAAACCGCTTCACACTTTTCGGGGTCATGCGGTACGCCAGTGGTCATGAACGCAATCGTTGACCCCGAAGGTCCCAAGTTCGCCGCCCTGCCGTCCAACCCTTTGCCCGAGGGCATGCGGGGAGGATATTTCAGCACGCCCGACAAGGTGAAGCTGCGCTACGCGACGTTTCCCAAGACGGCGGGCGCGGCGAAGGGCACGGTGTGCCTCGTGCAGGGGCGCACGGAATTCATCGAGAAGTATTTTGAGACCATCGGCGATTTCCAGAAGCGCGGTTTTGCGGTGGCGACGCTCGACTGGCGCGGGCAGGGCGGGTCGGACCGGCTGATCGGCAACCGGCAGTTGGGCTATGTGCGCAACTTCAACGATTACTGGGTGGACCTCCAGGCGTTCCACGCCAACATCCTGCTGCCCGATTGCCCGGCGCCCTATTATCTCGTCGGGCACTCGATGGGTGGGCTGGTGTCGCTGATGGCGGCGACGCGCGACCGCATGATGTTCGACCGTGTGTTCCTGTCCGCACCGATGGTGGGGCTGGGCAATCAGCCGCTGAGTTTTGGTGGCATGGCGGCAATCGCCGACGCCGTTTCGCTGATCGGCCTCGGACGCATGGCGGTGGGTCGTGCGGCGGACGAACTGCCGAGCGAAAAAGGGTTTCCGGGCAATCCGCTGACCTCGGATCTGCGGCGCTACATGGTCACGGTCGACGCCTGGCGCGAGCGGCCCGATCTCATCGTCGGCAAGCCGACGTTCCGATGGGCGGGCGCGGCAATGCACGCGATGTCAGACGCCTCGCGCGATGCGTTCCCGGCCTCGATCAGGATCCCGGTGCTGATGCTGGCCGCGGCGCGCGACGAGGTGGTCGCCTCGGGGTGGACGGAGCAGCTCGGTTTGCGAATGCGGACGGGCCGGCACATGGTGGTCCCGGCAGCGCGGCATGAGCTGTTCATGGAGTCGGATGCGATCCGCGCGCAGGTGTTCGCGGCGTTCGATGCGTTTATTACCGAGCAGAGCAGTTGATCTTAGCAGTCGGGACTCCTTCTCCCGCGTGCGGGGGAAGGTGGCGCCGAAGGCGACGGAAGGGGGGAGCCGCTTGCATGATCGTGGGGATGCACCCCCCTCCACCATGCTTTGCATGGTCCCCCTCCCCCGCAGGCGGGAGAGGAGCGCCGACTGCGACCCTCTTGGAAGAACGCCGCTCTATCCGTTGATCTCGCGCAGCGCCGCTGCGTGCAATTCCGCTGTTGCTGCGGCCACGCAATTGCCACCGGCTTCTGCCGGGCCGCCGTCCCATGTGGTGACCACTCCACCAGCCGCTTGGATGATCGGGATCAGCGGGGCGATGTCGACGTTCTTGAGGCCGGCTTCGACCACGAGGTCGATGGTGCCTGAGGCGAGGAGGCAATAGCCGTAGCAGTCGAGGCCCCAGCGGGTCTGGAGCGTCGCTGCGTAGATGCGGTTCCACTGGGCGGAATAGTCACGCCCCATGCGCGTGAAAAGGTCGGGCGAGGTTGCCGTCATCTTGGCGGCTTTGAGTTCGGTCACGCCGCTGGTGCGGAGCGGGGTGCTCGTGCCGTTGCGCCGGAACTCGCCTTTGCCGCCGACGGCGATCCAGATCTCGCCGGTGAAGGGCTGAGCCATCAAGCCGGCGATGGCACGGCCCTTGTGCATGAGGCCGACCAGCGTGCCCCACACCGGGACGCCGGAGATGAAAGCGCGCGTGCCATCGATGGGGTCGACGATCCAGTCGAAGTCGCCACCGGAGGCTTTGGGGTCCCATTCCTCGCCGATGATGCCGTGGTCGGGGAAGCGCTCGCCGATCACCGCGCGTACCGCGATCTCGGCGTCCTTGTCGGCGGCGGTGACCGGATCGAAGCCGATCTCCCATTTGTTCTCGACTGCCAGCGTCGTGCGGAAGCCGGCGAGGGTGCGTTCGGCCGCGGCGTCGGCTGCCGCGAGCAGGGTGGCCCGCACGGCCTCCGGATCGAGGCCGCCAAGTGTTGCATCAGTCATCGAGATCGCCCCGCACGCAAGATTGTCGTTCCAGTGCAATTGCATAGCAGAAGTCGCGCCTGTGCAGCGGAGTTTTGCCGTCACAAAAGTGATTCATTTCTGCAACATTTGCCCGCGCCCTGATGTGAACGCCCAACCGCTCGCTTGTATGGCCCGCCAAATCGGTTCACGCCAAAGGTGCATGATGGATGGGCGGTTCGGGTTTCCCGCCTTCACTTTAGGCAGTGAGCCGCCATCGTTTCCTCCCTTGACTGGGGCCGCTTTCGACAGCGGCCCCTTCTCTTTGTGGGGAGCTATTCGGCTTGTGGGGAGCTATTCGGCGGCCTTGGCCGGCAGATGCTGCGGGCCGTTGAGCAGCGCCAAATCGTAGCCGATGAGCGAGAGCGTCAACCGCTCGATCAACTGGCGCATCGCATTGAAGCCGTCGTTCTTTTCGAGCGTCACCTCGTTCATGTAGAGGTGGCGCGAGATCTCGACCTGCAGCGCATGGATGCCGTGCTGCGGGCGGCCATAGGTGCGGGCGATGAAGCCGCCGGCATAGGGGCGGTTGCGCGCGACGCGCAGGCCCGCGCCGGCAAACACCATTTCCGCGAGGTCGATCAGCCCGGTGCCGCAGGTGGTGCCGTAGCGGTCGCCCAGCACAATGTCGGGGGCGAGGCGGTCGCCGGTGCGCGAGATGCGCGGCATCGAATGCGCGTCGATCAGCACGGCGACGCCGTAGCTTTGTGCGGCATCGGTGAGCAAGCGCTGCAGCGTTGCATGATAAGGGATGTAGATGCCCTCGATGCGCATGCGCGCGTCCTCGAGCGTCAGCCGCTCGCGGTAGATCGGCTTGTTCTCGGCAACGACCCGGGCGAGCGTGCCGAGGCCCGCGGCGACGCGGGCGCTGGTGGTGTTGAAGCGATCGGAGAGCGGCTCGACGAACATGTTGGGGTCGAGTTCCCAGGGCTCGCGGTTGACGTCGAGATAGGCGCGCGGGAAATGCG
>JBKJTB010000007.1:0-2874 GCA_046594305.1 Devosia sp.
GGCGGTCGGCGCGGCATTCGATGCATCAGGCGGTCAATGAAGAAGACGCCGGCCTGCGTCGCCGAATGGAGGTGGATGATATCGGGTTGCACTTCCGCCAGGACCTTGCTCACCGCCTGCAGCACGGCCAGCGGCTCGGTGGCGTTTCGCGACATTATCGCCCGTGACATCGGGAAGCGATGAACCGTGGTGCCGTGCACGACGTCCGAGTAGCTCTCGTTCTTTCCCGAGTCGGTTATGACGACGGTGTCGATCGAAAACGACGGAAGCCTTTGGGACAGCTCATCCACAAAAACCTCGATCCCGCCCAGAAAAGGGAGGTAGAGCGGCGTGACGGCCAGGACCTTCACTCGCGGTAAGTGCTTGTGATCTAACAATGGAAACGGGCTCTCTCGACTTCAGCGCCTCTAGTAAGCTGGAGAAAGGATGGGTTGCAAGGCTGAGCGACCACCATCCCACTGTCGCGGGGGCCGGCCGGACGGAATCGCAGCATTTTTTGAGATGTCGCCTCGAGCGCGCAAGCTTGCGCCTCGCATCAGGACGCAGCAAGGTACCGTCGATTCCCTTGGGGGGCAGGATGTGAGCCGGCTTGACGCCCGTCTTCCGGCAGGACCGCGCGGCTTGGCTGAGGCCACCGGGATTGGTCTTACTTGGCCCCGAGTTGCCGCCGCCGCGGTGCTGGTTATCTACATCGCAATCCAGTTTCGCTGGGTGTGGCTCTATCGCCATGGCGGGCTGCTCGACATCGACGAGGCCGGATATCTCGCCATCGCCTTGAAGGAGTTTTTCGCACTTCGCGATGGCGGATGGCTGGCCTGGATTGCCGCGATTGAAGCGCCGAGGCAGGAAGCGCCCATGACGACGGCGCTTGCTTCGCTGCTGTTCGCAGCCTTTGGTCCCCATCTCATCCTGGGCTTCGCCGTCCCTGTCGTGGCCATGGTTGTGACGATTGTTGCGACGTATTTTCTTGGCCGATCGCTGAAAGGACGTTCGGCCGGCTGGCTATCGGCCGTTCTCGTTGCCACTGCGCCGCTCCTGGTCAACTTCTCACGCGACTTCCAGTTCAGCGTCGTTGCAACGGCGATCAGCACGCTTGCGCTGCTGGCTCTGGTCAGATCGGAACAGATGAGCAAGTGGGGGGCAGTTATCGCCTTCGGCGTATTGGTCGGGTTGATGCCGCTCGCTCGGACGGTGACCATCGCCTTTGTCCCCGGCATGCTCGTTGCCGCGGCCGTACTGGCCCTCTCCGCCCCGGACAAGCGCGCCGAAAGGCTTGCGCGCGTCGCCGTCTCTGGTGTCGTCGCCACAGGCGTCGCGGCGCTCTGGCTCGGGTTCAACGGGGCCGTCGTGCTCGACTATCTGCTGGGCTCGGGCTACGGCGCGCGCGCCGCCGAATACGGGCAGCTCCAGGGCCTTGCGCAGAGCCTCAGCTTCAGGGTCGGGCGTCTGCTGCGTGGCCTCTATTTTCCGAACGCGGTGGTTGTCACCATTGGCTTGCTGTTGGGGCTGACGGCCATATTTGCGGCGATCCTGCGGAGCCCGAAAAAGCGTGCGAGCCTCGCGATACTTATCCGTTCGCCGCTTGTCTCACTCTTTATCTTTGCGGCTCTGGGCCTCGTCGCTCTGGCCTCATCCCAGAATGTCGGGGCGGCCTTCGAGGCCCCCTTGATCCCCGCGATCTGCACTTTGTCGATCTGCGGCTGGCTGGCGATACCGACCCGCTATTTGCGCGGCTGGGTGGTTCGCTCGGTTGTCCCATTGGCCGCATTGGTCACTTTTGTTCCGCTGATCGACCTCGGTTGGCCGCTCGCGCGCCCCCTCTTTGTGACGATGCCCTATCTCGGTCCGACCACGATAACCAACGGCATGGGCATTCAGCAGCTCTACGAAACAAGTCGCGGCCTCAACGACCAAAACCCTGGTGGACCCTTGCCCGCCGAGGTCGCACAGAACTGGTGGGGACTATACGAACGGACGGCGGCCAAGATTTCTGCCGCAGCGGGCGATCACCTCGTGGCGTATGGGATGCGGGGGGTCATGTACAACATCAACAACGTCAACCTTGCGCAGCTGCTGATGTCGGGCCGGACCACCGCCGGCACCCAGATCTCACCGCTTGAGACGGGCACGAGCGTTGCCGGGTACCAGGCCTGGTTGACCTCGGGCCGCGCCGCCGATGCCTGCGTGTTGCTGACATCGGAAGGCACCGAGGGCGAACTGGCGCCACCGCCCGACGTGCCCAATCTGCAACAGGCCGCGCGGCTGAGCGGCTTTGTGGTCAAGGACAACTGGCCGACGCCCAGCGGACGCACCGTCGAGATGTGGGTCCGCCACCCATGTGACTGACGTGCGCGAGCTTCGAACAGGCAGGACACGTTCGGACCGTGACCGAGCGGGACCACTCGAGGCCGCGCCATAACAGAGCGACTTTTGATAGCGATTTCAGTTTCTTGAAGTGGCGCGCCCGGAAGGATTCGAACGTTCGACCCTCAGAATCGTAGTCTGATGCTCTATCCAGCTGAGCTACGGGCGCGCAGGGCTTGGCCGGCACGAGGGCGGCGAAGCGGGGCAACCCATACACAGGGTGTTCCGGCTTGGCAAGCCGGGCGCGATCAGCCGATCAGGCTCGTGATGGGCAGCGAAATGTCGAAGCGCGTGCCGGGGTCGAGGGGGGTGTAGGCCAGCGTCCCGCCATGCGCCGCAACCAGTTCGCGGGCGATGGCGAGGCCGAGGCCGGTGCCGCCGGCTTTGGCGGAGCCCTCGAAGGCGACGAAGAGGTTATCGCGGGCGCGGGGCGGCAGGCCCGGGCCATTGTCGACGATCGAGATCGTGTAGCTGCCGGCTTCGCGCGCGAAGGACACGGTGACCTTGGGG
>JBKJTB010000199.1:0-4223 GCA_046594305.1 Devosia sp.
ACGCCTCCAAGCCCGGCACCCTATGCCGCGCAGTTGCGTCCGACAACTTACGGCGGCAAGGCCTGCCAACAATTAATGTGGGATTTGCCCTTCGCGTGGTGCAAGGGCAACACATGCTATGCGCGGTTTAGTAGCGCCGTGAGAACCTCAGAAGACGAAGCTGTCGTCGCGCTTGGCCGCGAGCGGCGGCAGTCTGGCATCGAACGCGGCCAGCGCAGCAATGCCCTTGCCGGACCGGGCGAACAGATGCGCGACCGCGGGCCGGCCGGGCGCGGCGATCAGTGCCACGACGCGGCCTTCGGGCTTGAGCTGGGCGAACAGCGCGTCCGGCACTTCGGCGACAACGCCCTCGATGACGATGACGTCGTAGGGGCCTTTGGCTTTGCCCGACGTTTCGAGCGCGCCTTCGACGACACTGGCGTTGGCGATGCCGATTGCTGCGAGCGCGGCGCGTGCCTGAGCGGCCAGCGCCGGCTCGGTTTCGACAGCGACCACGCTGCGCGCGAGTTGCGCGAGCACGGCGGCCGAATAGCCGGTGCCACAGCCCAGATCGAGCACATGATCGGTGTGGTCGATCTCGGCGAGCTGGATGAGTTTGGCAAAGGGCGCCGGCGCGCCGAGCTTGCGTGCACCACCCACCGGAATGGCTTCATCGATATACGCCAGCCCGCGACGAACCTGCGGCACGAAGAGCTCCCGCGGCACCTCGCCCATGGCGCCGAGGAGGTGCCGATCGGTGATTCCGGCGGTCCGCAACTGGTTGTCCACCATCACTTTGCGCGCGCGATCGAAGTCGGTCATGGGAGGCCCTGCTGAAGCATCGTGTGCCTCGTGCATAGCGCCGCGACACCCGAGCGGCAAGCGGGGTTGGACAGCCCATCGAAGGAGTGAGAGTGCTGGAGGCCACGTCCGGAATCGAACCGGAATACACGGATTTGCAATCCGCTGCGTAACCACTCCGCCACGTGGCCTCGCCAACGGCAGGGGTGCTATACGAAAGGCATTAACATAGCAAGAATCCGGCCCCTTCCTCCGGCCCGCCGCCACCCCATTCCAGAACAAATGTCGCAAAGGGCGGCTGCAAGTATGAGCACTTCGAGGGCAAACGACGTCGCGCAGCCGATCATGGCGGGCGTACTGGCGGCGCTGGTCGGTTACGCGAGCACGTTCACGCTGGTTCTCTCGGGGCTGGGGCACGCCGGGGCGACGCCGGCTGAGGCCGCGTCGGGACTGTTCGCCGTCTGCCTGGCGCTGGGGCTGATGAGTACGATCGTCGCCTGGCGGCTGAGGATCCCGCTGAGCTTTGCGTGGTCGACGCCGGGCGCGGCGTTCCTGTTGACGTTGCAGCCGATCGAGGGCGGGTTTCCGGCGGTAGCGGGAGCGTTCCTTGTTGTCGCGGCGCTGGTGATTGCCTCGGGACTGCTGAAGCCGCTGGCGCGCGCCGTCGCGATGATTCCGCAGCCTATCGCCTCGGCGATGCTGGCCGGCGTGCTGCTGAGCCTCTGCCTCGCGCCGGTCAAAGCCGTTGCCGAGGTGCCGATGCTGGCGCTGCCGATCCTCGCGGCGTGGGTGATCGGGCTGAAGTTTGCGCGGCGTTATGCGGTGCCGCTGGCGGTGCTGGTGGCCGGGATCGAGATCGGGTGGGCGATCAACCAGTCGGGGACCGGATTTGCCCTCACCCTGCCCGCGCTCGCTTTCGTTATGCCGGCATTCACGCTCGACGCGCTGGTGAAGGTGGCGCTGCCGCTCTTTGTCATCACCATGGCGTCGCAGAACCTCACCGGCATCGCGGTGATGCGGGCCAATGGCTACGAGGTCGATGCACGCGGACCGTTCGTCCTCACCGGACTGGCGAGTGCCGTTGTCGCGCTGTTCGGCGGACTCACGGTGAACCTTGCAGCGATCACCGCGGCCCTCGCGGCCGGTCCGGAGGCGCATCCCGACCCAACCAAGCGCTGGGTCGCACCGGTGGCGGCGGGCGTCGCCTACTTTGTGCTCGCCCTGCTCGCGACGCTGGCCGCGGCGTTCATCGCGGCGTCGCCGCCGATCCTGATCCAGGCGGTCGCCGGGCTGGCGCTGCTGCCGAGCCTCGCCTCGGCGCTGGCCGGCGGGCTCGCGGCGGAGGAGACGCGACTGCCAGCGGTGCTGACCTTCGTCACCACCGCTTCGGGGATCACGCTGCTGGGGATCGGCGGCGCCTTCTGGGGGCTGATCGCCGGCATCGGCCTGATGCTGGTGCTGCGGCGATGGACGCCGGCATGACCCGCATCGCTGCCGTCATCCTCGCGGGCGGCAAGGGCGAGCGGCTCGGCGGCGTCAACAAGGCGCTGCTGACGATCGGCGGTGAGCGGTTCATCGACCGGGCGATGGCGGTGACGGCGGGGTATGAGCCGCGGCTGCTGGCGGTGGGTCAGCTTGGCTTCGATGCGCCGGTCGAGCTGGTTCAAGTGCTCGATCTCGACGGCGACTATGGCGGGCCGCTGGCCGGGGTCGCGGCAGCGGTCGCGCATCTGTCGCACGAGCCGATCGACCTGCTGTTCTCGCTGGCGGTGGACTCGCCGCTGTTGCCGCGCGATTTCCTCGCCCGCGCCCTGCCCCTGCTTGAGACTGTTCCGGCGGTGATCGCGGCCTATGGCGCGCAGGATTACCCCACCAATGCGGTCTGGAAGTTCCAGGCGATTTCCGATCTGCCGAACGCCATCCGCGCGGGAACCGCGCCGCGCAGCCTGAAGCGGCTGGCGGAGGGACTCGGTGCGGTTCGGCTGGACTACGCGCCGCTCGCGGATTCGGACCCGTTCCGCAACGCCAACACCCGGGAAGATCTGGCGTTTCTCCGTCAGGCCGTAAGTGGTGGCGGCAGCGCCTAAATTGCCCTTGGCAAAGCAAATCAAACCCGTTACACGGGCGCCTGCCTTAGGGCCCTTGAGTTTTCCGCGGTAGCTCAGTTGGTAGAGCATTCGACTGTTAATCGAATGGTCCTTGGTTCGAGTCCAAGCCGCGGAGCCATTTCTTCCAAAACAGGCGCAAAGGCGGCTTCGTCCGCATGTTCGCGTCTGATCTTGCCGACCGTTTCCGCAAGCATATCAAAGGGTTGACGGAAGGCTGCGACCACTTTGCCATCCTCCCAGGTGCAGTTCGATAGTAGGAAGTTCATTAGGCGGCGTTTTTCGCGCGGTTCCTGCTTGGCAAACAGCCCTTGGGCATTCCGGGCGAGGTCGAGAAGCTCGATCCCGTCGCCAAGATAGGATTTGTCGGCATTTTGGTGCCGCTCGATCTCGCGCTGGCAGCGCGACTGCTCCTCGCGCCACTGGTTCGACATTTTCTCGAAGAAGGCCGTGTCCACCAGTCCGTCGAGCTTATCGACATACATGGCGTGGATGCGTTCGTTCAGCCGCTTCACTTCGATCTCAAGCCGCAGAATGGCTTCATCGTGTTCGCGGCGCTCGTCGGCGTGGCTGGAATGTAGGGCGTCGCGCACCCATCCCAGCACCTCGTCATCGAACCGAAGGCGGCCCAGCAATTCAGTGAACTGCGCTTCGATGGTTTCCTCGCGGACGTATTTGCGGCGGCAAGACGCGGGATTGCCCTGGCACTTATCGGCGTAGCCGGTGCAATGGTAATAGACATACCGTTCCTTCTTGATCTCGCCGACCACCGCGCAGCCGCACGCGTGGCAGGCGATTAAGCTCGAGAAGGCGAAATCCCGTTTGCCCCTCTTGACACCCCGCGCGTTGCGGCCCGCCATCACGTTCTGCGCCCGCTCCCACAGCTCAGTCGGCACAATAGCCTCGTAGCGGCCCTGGTAGGTCTTGCCGTCCCAGTCGAAGCGCCCGGTGTAGATGCGGTTGTGCAGGATCGCCACCACAGTGCTTTTCGGGATGCGCTCGCCGCTTTTGCGGAACACGAGACCCTCCGCCCGGGCCTTCGTCGTCACCTCCCGCGTGGACATATCGCCTCGTGTCAAACGGCGTTGAAGATTGACCCCTTATCGGCGTGCAATATTGGCTCTGACTCAGTTTTGATGAAGTCGGGTGGCTGACTGACGAGAGCTCACGTCGGAATCATCGCCATGCAGAATGCCCTTCGTCCTTCCTCTCTTGTTCCAACAGGCTTCGCGGTCACCAGCGCCGCATCAGTTGGCCCGATGACGACCGTGGAGATTCGCAGCACCGGCGCGACCAGTCGATGTCCGGCGTGTGGCGTTGCCAGCCGACGCGTTCATA
>JBKJTB010000264.1:0-11910 GCA_046594305.1 Devosia sp.
GTTTGCCCCAGGCGCGCGTGAAGTCCTTCTCGTTGGTCGTGCCGTAGTCGAGCAAGCCGCGGGGCTTGCCCTCGACGCCATTGCCGCGCCAGAATGCTTCGCCTTCGGTTTCGTCGAAATCGAGCGTGGCGTTGTTGATCAGCCAAGACGCGATATCGGTGGCCGCATCATCGAGCAGGTGGCGGGTGGCGACAGGTGCCGCGTAAAGCTCCGACACCGGGTACGTCTGCTTGATCAGTTCGGGGCGCGCGGTATCCTGGGGACGGTCGTCGCGCTCGGCGACCCACTGCGCACCGCGCTTACCCATCGAGTAGAAGCGCTCGTATTTGTCGGTCGAGATGCTGACGACTTCGGCGAGGCTGCGCAGGACCGACAGGTCCGTCATCAGCGTGCGGATGGTGAGGTCGATCGTCGGCAGGAGGAAATAGCCGCCCGAAGGATCATTGTCGCTCGATGCCGCTGCCTTGGCTTCGATCGTGCCACCGGCGTCCTCAATGCCAGCCAGCGAACCGGAGCGCAGGAGGGCGGAGAGAGCCTTGCGCTCGACTTCGAGTTGCGCCTTTTCGTCGATCGTGGCACCGGGACGGTTGCCCTTCTTTTCGAGCTCGTCGATCCGAGCGAGCAGCGACTTCACTTCGGCGCCGCCGGCCATCGCGGCCAGACGGTCGTTGACCGACTTCGTCAGATCCTCGATCGACTTCTGGACGATAGCGACCGGATCCTCGTCATCGCCCTTCAATTCAATGGCGCCGGCGATCATGGCGCGCTGCGAGACGTGGTGCACGTCAGGCTCCTTTCAGCGCCAATGCGGCGCGGTTGATGGAAGCGGCGAGCTGCAGCGCAGACACGGCCGATTTTGCGCTGGTGACCCGTGCGCCGGGGTGCATTCCCACCGTGACGAGGCTGATCTCGATCATCTCGAGGCCTTTAATGGTGCGACCGCCGCCTGGGCGGGCCATGGATTTCTTGGTGATGAAGCTTATCGACACGCCCTTCACCGCACCGGCCTTGACCAGAGCGTGAACCTCACGGGCGCGGGCGACGTCCGCGATGAGCAGCTTTCCGGAGACGTGAAGGCCGTCCGATTTCTCGGAAGCCACATCCCACGTGCCAACGGGGTCGGAATGGTCGTGACCGAACAGCATGGGGATCGGAAGCTTCAGGCCCTTGAAGGTGCCAGGTTCGATCATGTCGCCCATGCGGTCGGGGGTAGCGAAGGGCCACGCCATCGCGCTGATGGCGCCGGACTCGTCGGCCAACATCTTCGTTTCGAAGTAGAAGCGATCCATCAGCGGTTTGCCTCGTCGAGGTCAGCGAGAGAACCGTCGCTAATGTTGACAATTAGGTCGGGAGTGATCGGGAATCTCTCCTGAGCGAACTGCTCGAGCTGAGCGCGTACCCATCGTCCGGCGCGGATGACGCGCAGCACGGTGTCTTTGCTGTAGGCGACGGGTTTTCCCTCCATCGTCACTTCGATGTCGGTGACGAATTCGGCGAGGCAGTCGAGATAGAGTTCATCGGCACGCTCAGCCGTAACCTTGCCGCGGCGGTTCGCTTCGGCCAGGGCGTTCTGATAGCGGAACGATGCCTTGCGCTGGCGGTCACTATCGGGGCCGGCCACCTTGAGCTTGATGCCCGTGGCCTTGCTGTCGACCGGGCTGAGGAGTTCGCGCCAGCGACCCTCATCCTGCTCCGCTGCGACGCGTTCGAGATCGTCAAGCTGCATCGTGGGTCTCTTCAGGTTCGGGCTTCGGCGCCGGCTTTGTGGCCCCGGGCTGCGATGCGCCGGTGTTGGGATTGGCGAACTGGTTCAATTCGTCCGGGCCTTTCGGCATCCGAATCCAGTCCCGCGCCTCGTTGGGGTTGAGCACGCGAGACGACACCAGCGAGTTGATCGCGGTGGCGAGCACGGCGAGGTCGACCTTGCTGAAATCATCGCGCTCGATCCGGACTGCGAAGCGTCCGCCTTCGGTGGCAAGGTGCTTCGGGAATAGGGCGCGGGTGAACGCCGCTTCGAGCGCTTTGAGCCAGGGCTCCAAGCAGAGCATCAAAAACAGGCGCTGCATCTCGGCCGAGTTCGACCAGGTCGCACGGCTCATTTCTCCGATCACGACGCTGGGGATATTGAAGCAGCGGGCCAGCTCCTGGATGATGAAAAGCCAGAGCTGCTGAAACTGCGCATCGACGCTCGACAACGTCATCTGCTTCCAGGTCGCGCCGTCCCACAGCACGCCCGTCTTGCCGGCATTGTCGGCGCCGTCCATCGCTGCCTTCCAGCCGGCCAGCATTTTGATCACGCCGCCGTCGCCCACGTTTTTCGTCGTCTCGATGAGACCACCAGGGCGCGCGCTCTTGCCGAATAGTCGGGCCGCATGCTTCTGCATCACGATCGCGATGCCGATCACCTCACGCGCCAGCGTCACCGGCGATTTATCGAACGTGCCTTTGAGGTGGATGATCTCGCTGGCCGGAGTCGGGCGGCCGTTGATGCGATAGGTAACGGGGCGGCCACTGCCATCAGCCGCGTACTCGCAGCCAATGATGCCCGGCGTGTACCGAATGATTTCGAGGATCCTGCCGTCGCCGCTGCGATTCACCCAGGCGAGTCCGCCGGGGTCGCGTGTGAGGGCGTCGACCATGAGCTGGCGCACCAGTTCGAAGCCGCTGGTCCAGTCGTTGACGTCGCCGCGCAGCAGCGCATGGGCCTGATTGTTCGGGGCGGGTTTCTCTGATCCATCCGCCGCAATCGACACGACGCCGATGCGCAGGGTGGCCGCTGCCTCGCTGATCGTTCGCACGGAGGCGGCAACTGCCGGGACGCGCAGAGCGATCTCGGGGGAAACCTGCACGCCGGCAGATGTCTCGACGCCGCCGCCCAGCATCTCGAGGATGTCGGCGTCGGTCTGTTTGCGTTCGAAGATGACGAAATTGCCCAGCCGCATATCGAGTGTATGCGGTCGCGGCCTCGTTAATCACAAGGCCGTTGAAGGCCGTCCGCGTGGGTAGTTGGCCGTCGAGAGCGGGCTATGCCGCCGGCTGCCTCATCCATGCCAGCAATTCCGACTCGTAGCAGTACCAGCGGCCGGCGCGCCGATGGATCGGCGAGCCCGGTTCCTTCGCCAAGGCTCGCACCGTGTCGGCACCAACGCCGATCAGGGCGCCGATCGCGTCGAGGATCCAGGTCGGCCGCTCGCGCTTACGCGCTCCGACTGTCTCGTCAAACCGTTCGGCCGTGAGGGCAGATGGCAAGGTCAATTCCTCGATTTGTTGAGTGGTTGCATCTTATCGATTTGTGGTCGTTAGAGCAACGTTCCTGTGCTCAATGGTGAAGGCAGAGTGAGGGCACACTTCCCCCTTGCAGGGGAGTCGGTGTGCCCGTCGGACGTGCTCAGCGGAGCCAGGCGTCGTTCGTCACATAGGATTGCCGGGTTGCTCGGCCCATAGGGCCGGAGCACGGATCGGAGTTGGCCTGTCGATCCTGCCGGTGCTTCTCTGCCAGCGGCGCGATACGGGGCCATCCTACGACTCCCGCACCGCTGCGCTATCGCGCTTTCTTGGTGTGCATTTGCCTTCCGTAGCCGTGCCTCTGTTTGCGCAGGGCCGGAATCCCGACAGACGGGCTGGGCTATGTCATGATCGTTCCTTAGCGGGAGCCGGAGCGACGGCGCTTTCCGCCGCCTGTCACCTTTCTCGCCGCCTTGGCATAGCGCCAGCGCCCCACGCCCTTAGCGGCCACCACGTCGCCTCTGACGGCTCCCTCGGCCGCGCCGGGTGGATACACCGTCACCCAAGCCTGCAGCTTCTCATCGAAGTACCGGGTGGTCTTCATTTTCCGATCCATTCAAACTGATTGAACCGGGTGGCGCGGGCGATCCCGCGCTTCACGAAGTGGATGCCCAACTCCATGCCGATGCTGGCGCTGGCTTTCCAGCTGAGCGGCTTCTCGCCGACCACGGCCGCCGTGCCCAAATCAAGGGCGGAGGAGCGGCGCTTGGCGGCCAGATACTTGAGGGCCGCTCGCTCGCGTGACGCCCTGATCCGTGGCGGCCTTTTGGTTTGCAGATGGGCGCTAACCCCTTGATCTGCCGTACCCCGAATCGGGCGGGGTTTGCGCAGATGGTTTGACGCATCAACGGGTTGACGAGAACTCCCCGGCTGCGCCCCATCCCCTTTTTGACGGCTCCACCCCGGGAAGCTACAAGGCAGCCTTCGATTTCAGAGGTAGTTCCCATGGCCGCCCCCAATTCCGCCTTCGCGAAACTCGCCGATCTCGGCCGCCGCCTCGAGGCGATCGAACATGCGCAGTCGATGCTGAGCGTCGACGAAGCGGTGATGATGCCGACCGGCGGCGGCGAGAAGCGCGCGGAGTCGATGTCTATCCTCGCGGGCATGTATCATGAGATGGCGACGGCCCCCGAGATCGGCGACTGGCTGCAGGAAGCGAGCGAAGAGCCGCTCGACGAGATGCAGCAGGCGGCGATCCGCGAGCAGCAGCGCACCTACACCAACATGACCTGCCTCAATGGCGATTTCGTGCGCAAGCAGGTCATTGCCCGCATGCGCTCCGAACAGCTGTGGCGCGAGCTGCGAGCCAAGGACGACTGGGCCGGCTTCCTGCCGGCGTTCGAGGGCGTCGTCGCCATCGCGCGCGAGGAGTCGGAGTTGCGCGCCAAGGCGCTCGGCCTCGATCCCTATGACGCGATGATGGAACAGTTCGACCCCGGCAACCGCGCCGCGGACGTCACCCCCGTCTTCGATCGGCTGAAGGTATTTCTCAAGGGCTTCATCCCCGAAGCTCTCGAACATCAGGACAAGAAGCGCGGGGCGCGCGGCGGCCTCAAGCCGCTCAATGCCCCGTTCCCCATCGACAGGCAGAAGGCGCTCGGCCTCGCCGTGATGGAGGCGTTGGGATTCGACTTCGAGCATGGCCGTCTCGACGTGTCGCATCACCCGTTCATGGGTGGCGTGCCCAGCGACATCCGCATGACCACGCGTTACGTGACCTCCGAATTCTTCTCATCGCTGATGGGCATCATCCACGAGACCGGCCACGGCCTCTACGAACAGGGCCTGCCGCCGGAATGGTCGCATTGGGCCGTCGGCAAGGCACGCGGCATGGCGATACACGAGAGCCAGAGCCTGTTCGTCGAAAAGCAGATCGGCCGCAGCGCCGAATTCTGGGAATGGGTGATGCCGCTGGTGCGCGAGCACCTGGGCCCGCACAGCATCGAGGGCTGGGAGATCGACGACCTGCTCTTGCACGTGCATGAGGTCAAGAGCGGCCTCATCCGCGTCGACGCCGACGAGGCGACCTATCCGCTGCACGTGATCCTCCGCTACGAGATCGAGAAGGGTCTGATCGAAGGCACGATCAAGCCCAGAGATGTGCCCGATGAGTGGCATGCGCGCATGACCGAATATCTGGGCCTGTCGACCCGCGACAACTACAAGGACGGCCCGATGCAGGACGTGCACTGGCCCTCCGGCGCCTTCGGCTATTTCCCGAGCTACACGCTGGGCGCGATGATCGCGGCGCAGCTCTGGGCCTCGCTCGAGAAGGATCATCCCAATGCGCGCGAGGATGTGCGCAACGGCCGCTTCGTCGCGATCAACAATTGGCGCCGCGACAAAATCTGGTCGCAGGCGTCGCGCTATTCGACGCCGGAACTGCTGGTCAAGGCGACGGGCGAAAAGCTCAACGGCAAGTATTTCGAGGACCACCTCAAGCGGCGGTATCTTTCCCACTGACTTCATTCCCGCGAAGGCGGGAACCCAGGGGGCACAACCACCGGCTCAAGGTTCTGGGTCCCCGCCTTCGCGGGGATGACGTGGTGGAGTTAGGCCAACGGCACCCTGATCTCGAACACCGCTCCAGTCGTCGACGGCAGCAGCGCGATGGTGCCGCCGTGTGCCGCGAGCATGGCGCGGACGATCTGGAGGCCCATGCCGGTGCCGCCGGCCTCGCGGCGCGTGGTGAAGAACGGCTCGAAGATCCGGTCGCGATTGCCGGGCGAGACTCCTTCGCCATTGTCGGCGACCCGGACGTACAAAAAGCCCTCGCGCCGCTCAGCCGAGATCGTCACCGCCGTAGCGAGGTGCTCGTTCGCGTTGCGCAGAAGCTGCGCGAAGACCGCCCTGGCCGCTTCGGGGCCAATGGCAATCGGAGCGCCAGTGTCTCCACTCAGCGTCACTTCATGGCCAACCACCGCCGCGGCGACCGACGATGAGCCCGGCTCCGCATCGTGATCCGCCCGCGCTAAATCGCGAAGACTGTCGAGCAGATCGCTGAGCCGGTCGCTGTCAGCAATAATGTGGTCGAGGAAGCGCTGGCGCTCGTCCTTGGTCATCTCCGCATCGCGCAACAGCTCGGCCGAGCCGCGGATCGAAGTGACCGGCGACTTAAGCTCGTGGCTCACATGCGCGGCAAAGGACGACACATACTCCGTACGGTCGACCAGCCGCTCGGCCAGGTCCAGAAAACTCTGGCTCAGCGTCGCGATCTCACGCGTGCCCTGCTGTTCGGGCGCGACGATCGCGGCCCGGCCGCCCTTGCCGATCTCGCGAGTGCGCTGGATCAGGGCGTCGATCGGCCCGGTGATGGTGCGCGAGAACACCACCGCGATCCCGATCGTGATCACCAGCGCCACGCCCAGCGCTCCAATCTCGATTGGCCCCATTGTGCTGGACGTGTTGTCGAGGGAACGGAACCACACGACGATGGCAGCCGGCAAGGCCAGCACCGTGAGCAGCACGGCAAACACGATCATCGCCAGCGTCGGCCGCCACTTCTGCGGGACATGATGCGCCGCCATCAGGTGCAGGTCCCGAGGCGAAAACCGACGCCGTGCACGGTCTCGATCGCCGACGCACACCCAGTTTCGGCGAACTTGGCGCGCAGATTGCGGATGTGGCTGTCGATGGTGCGGTCGCTGACATAGGTGCCGGCGCCATAGGCCGCCTCCATCAACTGCTCGCGGGAAAAGACCAGTTCGGGGCGACCGAGGAACGCGGTGAGGATTTCGAACTCGAGTGCCGTGAGCGTGATCGCGGCCTCACCGAACCACACCGCGTGCCGCGCCGCGTCGAGCCGGACACTGCCGTGGCTCAGGGCCTGCGTCCGCTTCTCGCCACCGCGCGACCGCTTGAGGATGACGTTGATCCGCGCCACCAGTTCACGCGCCGAGAAGGGCTTGGTGACATAATCGTCGCCGCCGATCTCGAGGCCGAGCACGCGGTCGATCTCCTCGTCGCGGGCGCTGAGGAACAGGATCGGTACGTCCGAAGTCTTGCGGATCTGTCGGCAGACCTCGAGCCCGTCCATCTCCGGCATCCCGATATCGAGCACGATCAGATCGACCGGCCCGCGCCGCATTTGCTGCAGCGCTTCGCTGCCGTTGCGCGCGGTCACCGTGGTGAAACCCGCTCGCTCGAGCGCGAAAGTGATCACCTCGCGAATATTCGGTTCGTCGTCGGCAATGAGGATTCTGGGCATGCGCTAATCAATAAGCGCTGTGAGGTCCGGAGAGAACGGGTGTTGCAGCAGATAGTTTTGCAGCCGGTCCGACCGCCACGTCCATTCGCGCCAATCCGAGGGAGCACCGGACGCTACACGGCTGGCCAACTCACTCCTCGTGAGACTGAACGTCGTGATCGTCTCCCGTGGGGCAAATCTGGCCGTCTCGATAAACTCGTCCAGCGCCGGAATGGCGTCGGGCCCGAGGTCGTTCATGTAGTACATATCGAGCGGTGTCCCGCGCCCGGTGACCTCATAGGCGTGGCGGACATTGTAGAACGCGATGGCGCTCTTGATATCGACCACCGCCACCACCCAGAAGGTCAGCGACAGCGCCACAAAATTGCACATCACCAGCCATTTGTTGGATCGGTTGAGCGCAATGCGGGCGATGATGAGCGCGAGGCCGATGGCAACGAGGACCATCCAGATGCCGGCCGCGACGCGCATCTCGCTGAGATGGAATTCCTCGACATAGAGCTTCAGCCGCAGCAGCGACGAAATCACCAGCCAGATGTTCTGCGCGATCCACAGATAGACCAGATTACGGATCAGCGGCGACGTCTCGCCCGGCCCGTTGCGGCGCATGACGGCGAGGACGAAGGCACCCGCAAGGATCGCCGTGACGATCAGCGGATAGGCGCCGCGATGCGCATATTCGGCATGCGACATGCCGTCAGGCAAACGCACGCCACCCCACAGGAACATCAGATCCATCATTGTCTGCAGCGCGAACATCGCGTTGAAGACGATCAGCGAATTGCGGATCGCCGCGTGGCCGAACAGCAGGGTCTCGGCGCGCGGCAACGTCGGCCCCTGCACCTGCGGCAGGGCGGTCCAGTTGAGCAGCTTCGGCACGAGGAACGGCCACGCGCCGATGGCCACAAGGCCCCAGAGGAAGATGCGCGCCGGATTGAGCAGTTCGAGCAGCTTATCGAGACGGATCGCCCGCAGCCCCATCTCGACCACCGGATTGGCGGCCGAAAACAGCAGCACGAACACCACCGCGAAAACCAGCGGCACCAGCCACACGGCAGCCGCGCGGAGGAACCGCCCGCCGACCCTCTGGCGTCCACCCTCCCCGATCATGCGGAAGCCATCGCCGATGAGGCGCACCGGCGCGAGCACGCCGAAGCGCGTGAACGCGCCGCTCCACTCCTCGAAGCGCGGAAGCTGGTTCGAGATGCCGAGCACGAGCAGCGTCAGTCCACCCTGCGCGGTCAGCAGCGCCCAGGGGCTGAGCGTTTCGACGAAGGGCGCGGCACTCAGCAGTGCGACGAAGAACAGGACGACTGTGCGCCCCTGACCGAGCTTCTCCGGATGGAGCGCCAGCACGCCACCGATGAGGCAGCAAAAGAAGGTGAAGAGGCTGATGCCCGGTTCGTGGTTCCACAGCAGGAAATCGCCGGCAACAACCAGCGCCGCGAGGACACCGGCGGCAGCGAGAATCCGCCTCGTCCAGATTGTCGGCTCAGGGGTGTCGGCGGTCGTCCCGGTGATATCGGTCATGATCGCCCTCTTCCCTCGCGACGTGGACAAGGCGCAGTTCGACCGGCCGGTCGCGCAACTCGTCGCGCCTGTCGGCCCACCAGGCATCCATCAGGATGCAGTCGGGCAGCGGAATGGGGCGGGCGGGCGAAGGCTGAATCGGGTTGCGCATGAGGAGAACATGCGGCCCGCTCGTGCAGTTATTGTGCAGAGGTCCCGGAAGTTTCGAGGATTCAGCGCTTTAGCATTTCGAGGAGGCGCACCGCTGAGTCGAACTCCGAACGGCGCTTGGCGCGGCGCGTCGTGATCTCCTCGACCTCGCCCCACAGCTCGATGTTGAAATCTTCGTCGACATGGGCCGCGGCCCAGACGTCCTCGGCCGTCAGCAGGCCATGCCGATAGGCGATCGCCAGGAGGCCCGAGCCCGTGATCGACATCATGGCGTTCATCGCGGTCAGCGGCAGCAGCGGCTCGTCCTCGAGCACATCGCCGAGCCTGATGAGCGTTGCGGGCGGCTGCGGCTGGTGCACGATGCCGATGGTCGGCTGGAAGGCAATGTCGAAATGCCGCGCCAGCTTCACCAGCGCACCATCCCAATGCTGCTCCTGCCGTCGCACCAGGGATTCGGGGGTGTCGGCGCGATAGAGCAGCAGATCGTTGCCGGTGTATTTGATGATCTCGGAGAGCAACACCGGCATGGTCGCCTCGCCAGCCTCGATCGCCGAATTCACCAGCCGCACCAGCGGCATCGTCTCGGGATCGATGAACTCCTTTTGCGCCGACCACTCTTCGGCCAGCGCCTCCGCGACCGCCTCGCTCGGCACAACGACAGGCTTCGCCCCCGGCGTCTTGGGCACCCGGCCATCGAGTCCAACGGCGAACCCACCCTCGACCGGCTTGACCTCGGCCACCTTGTAGAACCGCTTCGGCAATTCGCGCCGGACATGCTTCTGCGCCCGGCCGTAGCCGTCATCGCGATGCGCGTGCGCGTCGTCGAGAAAGTCACGCATCGACGGCTCCGATCAGTTGGTCGATCGCGCCATCGAGTTTGTCGAAACTGTCGATGACGATGTCGGCGCCCTCGGCGAGGAGTTCCGACCGCTCGTGATAGCCCCAAGTGACGCCGATCGCACCGACACCCGCGGCCCTGGCCATGCGCATGTCGTGCGTGGTGTCGCCAATCATCACCGACCGCGCCGGCGTCGCCCCCGCCTTCTCGATCGCTGTATGAATCATCTGCGGATCGGGCTTGCCGCGATTATGATCCGGCGTCTCGATCGAGTTGAACCGGCCGATAATGCCGTGCCGTTCGAGCAGCGTCACCGCGCCCTTGTAGCCCTTGCCCGTAGCCACCGCGAGGATGGTCGCCGGATCGGCCTGCAGTCGGTCGAGCGCGTCGAGCGCACCCGCAAACAGCGGCTCGCGGGCGACACCCGCATTGCTGCGATAGTGGGTGCGGTAGCTCTCCATGATCGTGCCGATCCGCTCGGGACTGGCGTGCGGCACGAGTATCCCCATCGCCTCGGTCGCGGTGATGCCGGAGATCGCACGAATGGCGCGCTCGTTCGGCACCGGCTCATTGACCGCTGCGAAGGCATTGGTGACGGTTTCAACGATCAGCGCGACCGAGTCGATCAGCGTGCCGTCGAGGTCGAAGATCACGAGCCGCAAGGCAAAGTCCTTTGTTGGCCCGCTCACAACCACAAAACGCGGGGCATGTCACGCCCCGCGCCGTCGCGAGGTTCGGCTAGTTGGCGGCGAAGCAGTAGAACAGGCCCGCGCCACCGGTCGACACCAGATTGTCCTGGCTGCAGCCGCTCGAGCCGTGCGCCGCGTTCCACGAGGTGCCGGTGGGCGTTGCCGGGCCCATGCGGTCGGAATGGCCGAGCATGGCAGTGCCGATGCCGTTCCGCGTCCAGTCGCCGCAGGTCTGGCCCGCGATCAGGGTTCCGTCGGCATTGGAGCCGGTGAGCATGTCGTGGATGTTGGGATCGTCGCCACGGCCGTTCACGATGGCGCCGGCCTCGGTGAGCGCGGTCTGCTTGGTGATGTTGTTGGTGTCGCTGTGAAGATTGGCAACATCGGTGGCGATCACGTCGCCTTTGAAATTCTGCCACGGCCCGGCGCCGATGCGGTCCTTTGCGTTGACGCCCTCGGCGCTGAGATAGGCCACCCAGGTCTTGCCGGTGGAACCGGCGGCTTCGGCCAGCTTCATGCAATGGGAATCGGCGCCGGCAAGGCCGCCGAGATTGGCGCCATCGCCAAGCCCAGTGCTGGTGACGAAAAACGTCATGCTGGCGTGTCCTGCGCGACCGCGGGGGCCGCAATGGCGAGGGTTGCCGCGGCGGCCGCGACAAGAACGATCGATTTCATTGTGGTCTCCCTTCGGCCAAAGCGGCCGCAATTCGGCAACACCGATGAGACGCGACCAGTCGCATGCTCGCGGTTAGTTGATCATTCTTCCGGGTCCTGTTCGTGCACGTCGTAGCGATCGGCATCGAAGCCGAGGGCCTCGAAGCTTTGCACCATGTGCGGCGGCAGCGGCGCCGAGACATCGAGGATCTTGCCCGAACGCAGCGGCAGGCGGATGCGGCGGGCATGGAGGTGAAGCCCCTCCCCCAGTCCAGGGGCACCCTGGAAATTCTCGATGTTGAAATAGCGCGGATCACCCATGATCGGGTTGCCGAGCTGCTGCATGTGAACACGCAACTGATGCGTGCGGCCGGTCACCGGCTTCAGCGTCACCCAGGCAAAGCGGCGGGCGGCGGTATCAGTGGTCGAGTAGTAGCTCATCGAATGCTGCGCACCGGGAGTGCCGTTCGGCACCACCACCATCTGCTCGCCATCGGTGGTCGCCTGCTTGGCGAGGAAGCACGAGATGCTGCCCTGCTTGGGGTGCGGGTTGCCCC
>JBKJTB010000180.1:0-4091 GCA_046594305.1 Devosia sp.
CCTCAGGAAGTACTTTCGCACCTATGCCGAACTGGCCCGAAGGCACCATACAGGCCTGGTGCTCGAGACCCCCACATGGAGGGCAAGTGCGGACTGGGGCGACAAGCTCGGATACACCGCTGATGCACTCGCTGAGGTCAATCGGAAGAGCGTTTGCCTCCTCGAGGAAATCCGGGATGAGTACGAAACCCCTGAAACGCCTATCGTCATCAGCGGGTGTGTTGGTCCGCGCGGCGACGGATATGTGCCCACGAATCTGATGTCAGAGCAGCAGGCTGAGCGCTATCACGGAGCACAAATTCATACGTTCGCAGCAACGGCCGTAGATCTGGTCACGGCTATCACCATGAACTATGCGGAGGAGGCCATTGGACTATCCCGCGCGGCCAAGAGCTCGGGCCTACCTGTCGTCATTTCAATCACGGTCGAGATCGACGGAAAACTAGCAACCGGCCAGTCGCTCGGCGACGCGATCAGGCAAATTGACGACGCCACGGCCGGCTACACTTCCTATTTCATGATCAACTGCGCGCATCCCACTCACTTCAGTAGCGTCATCGATGGGAATGAGTCGTGGGCAAACCGTATCCGCGGGCTTCGCGCAAATGCATCGAAGATGAGCCATGCTGAACTAAACGAATCACCCGTGCTCGACGCCGGCGACCCCGAGACACTTGGACAGAACTATGCAGAGTTGAAACGGCAAAAATTGAAGAACCTCAACGTTTTCGGCGGATGCTGCGGTACAGATCATCGTCACATCGAGCAGATGGCACTCGCCTGCTTGCCGCTCTTTCGCGGTGCGGCCTAACCCTTTCTGTATGTACTCCCGCTGCAAGTGATCGCCTGATTGCTCCATTGAACTGCCCGATTATTGTCGCTCGAGAACGGCTGAAATGGGTCGGCATGAGACATGGCCGCGGACGAGTCTGCATTGATCCCATTTACTCCGCGCCCGTCCGAACTAGAAGTAGCGCTCTGCAAGCAAGACCATGGCGGCTGCTCCAGCCTAAGTCTGCTTGGGGTCGCAATGCGTCCTTGGTGCCTAACGGCCAAGAGCCGCCAGTCGAGCAAGCCAATTGCCTTCCCGAAAACGAACGTCCGCTCGCGACAAAGCTAAACCGAAATCCCGTCAGGTGAGCTTGGACTCAAAATCGGGGGGTCGTCGCCTACACGATGACGCATTACTCGCGCCCGGGTACAGAGCAAGCATTGACAGCAATTCGCGCTCAGATCGAACGAGAGCTTCCGCCGCTGAGCGAGATCTCCACGCCCTCTTTTCGGACCTGGAACCGCGGTATTTGGGAAAGCGCCCTCAGTTCGCAAACAGCGTCGCATTTTTCAAGGGAGGAGGCGGGTGCTTCCGTCAGCCTGAACGAGTTCGTAAACCTGCTGCAGGAGACGGGCGTCCGGGAGCTGGACGTGTGGACGCGACTCTACGGGCTCGTTGGCCCCGGGCGTGCGATTTCACCCGAAGAGTTAGCTTCACTGCGCCAGGCAATAAGTGATGCCAGGCTTCTCCACCGCACGATGAGCATGGCTGCGATTCGGGGCAAGCAGATCGCGGTTGCTTATAGCCTCGTCTATGACGATCCCACGGCCCGCCACTATAGGGACCGGCCGCTCAGCGGCTTCGGCATCTGCAAACCGATCGGAACGTCGCGCTGAAGCCAGCAGCTGCCTTCGCGGCCTGGTTGAACCCGGGGGAGCGGAACACCGTTTGGCTCATGATGTTCTGCAGTACGGGATCATCGTGCCGAAACCCGACGGACGCCGGAGGCGCAGCGGCTTGAAGCGTCTCCCAAGGCCGCGAAAACGTTGATCCAGCGCATTGGCTTGCCATTCCATGCCGACTCCTTGTTTTGTAGGTCCGAAGGACTGGGTGTGTTACAAGAGAAGCGCGATAGTTCAGTCCGCCTCTTACTCGGGAGCTAGCTCAAGTGACGATCCGATCGTTTCGTAGATCTAAGTGGCACTCGGCGCTGGCGCGACTCACGGTGGTGCTCACGTTTCTGGTGATCGTCCCGACTGCAGGAGCCCAGAACGACCCGGGCACTCTGACCGTGCAGAAGTTCGTGGTGAATCAGGTTGATCCCTCGGCACCGATCCCGCCGAGCTTCAACACTACGACGCACTGCTCGCAGAACGCTGCTTCGCCACCCAGCCACACTCCAGTGAACGTGGCGGACGGCCAGACAGTCACGCAGTCGACGTCGATGGCCCCGGGCATCTCCTGCTCGATCACGGAGGCGGTGCCGCCACCGATCTCCGGGCTCAGCGCCTGCAAGGGGCGCGATGCCATTTGGACGGCGAATTACTCGGCTCCCGTGACGATAGTCGCGGGCCAGACGGCGCTGCTGACCGTCACCAACACCCTCGCCTGTGCACCGTCGACGGGTGGCTCGCTGCAGATCTTCAAGAACGTCGTGAACACCCTCGGTGTGTCGAGCCCCTCAACGTTCGCCATGGTCGCGAGCTGCAACGGAATGGCGGCGGTGTCCTTGAATGTCGCGCCCAGCCAGTCGGTCACAGTTTCGAACAACGTTCCCGACGGTACTGTCTGCGCGGTGACGGAGACCTTGCCGCCACCGATGTCCGGGATCAAAGCCTGCCCGAGCGGCACGGCTTCGTGGGTGCAGACGAATCCCGGACCGCAGACGGTGCACGTGGCACAGACCACCGGCATCATCATCACGAACACGCTGACGTGCGACACGTCGAATCCTGGCAAGGGACGCCTGCGAGTGGTCAAGACGGTGATCAACCAGGTAGGAGGGTCGGTAACCCTGCCGACGACCTATCCGATGGCGGTGGCGTGCACTCCCTATGGACCTGGCAGTCAGTCGATCTCGGTTCCCGCGGTCTCGATCGGCGCGCTCATCAGCGTGCCTGCGCCAAGCCAGTGCGTGGTGACCGAGGCGGCACTTCCGCCGCTGACAAATGTGAAGGGGTGCGCGGGCGGTACCGCTTCGTGGACCACGCAGGGTTCGCCCAGCGCTCCGGTGACAATCCCGGCGAACGGCGTCGCGACCGTGACGATCCGCAACACGCTGAGGTGCAACAGCACCCCTCCCCCGGTCGCCGACTGCCCGGGCCCGAATCAGACGACGATCGGTTGCCGAATAACGGTCACGATCAAGCGGAAGAAAGGAGCACCTATCTACTCGGTGCTCGTATCGCCGCCAGCCTCGACTGCGTCGCCGAACATTGCTCCGAGCACGGGCGCGAGCTGCGTCATTGGCAGCAATGTAATGATCAACCAGACCACCTGCTGGTTCAATTACCTTGTAAATCCCACGACGGTCACGCTAACGGCCATCTCTTCGACGGGAGTGCTTCCTACCGGCTTCACCTGGTCCGGGGCCTGCACCGGAAACAATCCGACCTGCGTGCTGCCGGCGTCGCTGACTCAGCAACTGGTGACCGCAAACTTCCCGTAAGCGTAGGCGCTCGCAGCCTCAGCAGCAGCGACGCCACTGCGCGAGTTGTAGCGCGCGTACTGCGCTGCACCGTACGAAGCCGGTGCTTGTGAGGGGCGTGCGCTCCGGGTGTTTCTCCCGGGCAATCGCTGAATGGCTTTAGAGACAGCCGGCGCCGGACGAACAGGTCAAATCACTGGGCGTCTTGCGGCGCGAATTGGAAGTCCGATATGGGTCGTATTGAGACTTGGGCGCTTATCGGCCAGAACCGGACATTCAGTAACTTCGCCCACCACCGGCCACGTGCTGGTCGAATTGCCGGCTGGGCAGCATGTGTTCGCTCATTTGGCTGTTGATAACCAATGTCTTGGATGCCGCAAGCCGGAACGAATCCGTTGGATGGAAGAGTTAGGCATCACTTGCCAAACGCGACGCGCGTTCATGCGAAGCCAAGTAAGGCCTGCATCATGCCGGCGGCATCTCGTGGAATTGCGGCAGGGCTGGATCGATGTGGTCCCAAGCGTAGCCGCGCACGCCGTATGTCACCATTTGTGGCTTGTAACGGCTCGGATCGTCAAGGCTCGCGGCGTGGACGGTGAACAGCTCGGGCATGGCCGAGAACGTCAAATACACCGGCGACCCACAAATCGGGCAGAAGGCGCGGGTCTTCAC
>JBKJTB010000259.1:0-13440 GCA_046594305.1 Devosia sp.
GACCAGCGGAGCTGGTGGAGGGGGCGAGACTGGACTCGGAGCGCGTGGCCGCCCCCTTCCGTCAGCTCCGCTGACACCTTCCCCCGCTTTTGCGGGGGGAAGGGGCGCTGACTATTCCGCCGGCTGCGTTGCCATCGAGCGGGCCTCGCGGCGTGTCATCATCGCCGCCACCGGCACAGCGATGGCGGCAAGCACCGCGAAGACCGCGAACAGCACCTGAGCGACTGAGGCGACGTCGGCAGGCGTCTGCGCAGACGGCAGGCCTGCGGCATTGACGGCGACGCCGCCGACGGCGGCACCGAAGCCGGAGGCGAACAGTTGCACCATGCCGAGCGCCGCCGAAGTGCGGTCGTTGTCGGCCGCCGTACTGCTCGAGAGGATGCGTGTCGATAGATGCTGGTTCGCCGACCCGATGCCAACGCCGAGCGCGGTCAGAGCCACGCCCGCAAGTGCGAGGACAAGTGGCGTGTTGCCGGTATTGCCTAAGGTGAAGGCGAGGCCGAGCATGGACAGCAGCATGACGATCGGGGCGAGCGTGATTGCCGTCCGCACGCGCGCGCCGGTCCAGCCAGACGTTGTAATGGCCGACAGACTCCATCCTGCTGCGACAAGCGCGGTGAAATAGCCGGCCCAAAGGGGACTGAAGCCGTGCACGCGCTGCAGGAAAAGCGGTGCGAAGATGTCCGAGGTGACGACGACCCCGAGCAGCAGCGCGAGGCCGAAAAGGCCGCTCATCCGCGAACTCAAGGAGAACGTTCCCGCGGGCAGGAGTCGCGCACGCGAATAGGTGTCGGCGAAACCGAGCAAGACGATGCCGAGGGCGGCCAGCGCGACCAGCACGCCAGCGATGCCTGGGGCGTCGGTCAGTAGGCTCGCGATCGACATGACCAGAACGATCGACGTGACGAGGAAGATTTGTTTGAAAGGCAGACGAGCCGCAGGTTGCGACTCGCTGGTGTTGGGCAGGACGCGCAACGCGCCCAAAGCGAGCAACGCCGCGACCGGGACAATACCCAGGAAGGCCCAGCGCCAGAGGCCGATCTCGGCGAAAATACCGCCGACAGCAGGACCGACCATCGTGCCGACACCCCAGATGGTGGCATTCAGCGCCATGGCGCGCGGCCAGAGGTGCTGCGGAAAGACGATGCGGAACATCGAGTTCGATTGGGCGATGAGCAGCCCTGCGCCAAAGCCCTGCACAAGGCGGCCAGCGAGGAGCACGATCATCGATGGCGCGAGACCGCAGAGCAGGCTGCCCGCAGCAAAGGCTGCGGCGGCGATCATGTAGCCGCCACGCGGGCCGATGGAGCGGGGGCGGACGGCGGCGAAGAGCGTTGCGACAATGGAGGCCACGATGAAGATCGTGGTGTTCCAGGCGAAGAGTTCGAGCCCGCCGATGTCGGCGACGACGGTGGGTAACATGGCGGAAGCGATGAAAGCTTCCAGCGCCTGTAGCGACGTGCCGCCGGCGATGACCGCCAAAGCGAGTCCGCCGGTTTGGAACAGTTCGCGCCAGGTGCCTTGTCGGATGGTCATGTTCGCTTCCTTTCAGATTGGTGGTAGGCGTACAACCTCAAGCGAAGTTGAGGTAAAGAGGTATTCTGCGATGGCAGTCGAATTGTCGGTGGGGGAGGTGGCGGAGCGCAGCGGTGTCGCGGTGTCAGCGCTGCACTTTTACGAGCGCAAGGGCCTGATCCGCAGCCACCGTACCGGCGGCAATCAGCGGCGTTATGACCGGGATGTGCTCAGGCGGTTGGCAATTATCCGCATGGGGCAGGATCTCGGTGTGCCGCTGAGCGAGATCGGGGAGCAATTGCGGGAGTTGCCCGACGGGCGTCCTGCCAACAAGGCCGATTGGGCCAAGCTCTCCAGCCGCTGGCGCGATCGACTAGATCGACGCATTACGCTGATGACGCGGCTACGCGATGAACTCACGGGATGCATCGGTTGCGGCTGCCTGTCGCTGAAGATTTGTCCGCTATACAATCGCGAAGATGCCTTGTCCACCGAGGGCGCCGGCCCACGGCGCATGCTGCGGCCGGGCCGCGAGATCTTCCCGCCGGACTGAGTGGGAACCTGCGGCGCGCGACGCGAGTTTCCTGCGCAGCGTCACCGGAGGAAGTGTCATGGATTGGGCCGCAGGGCTGGGCTACGTCGAAACCCACACGCCACAGCACATCCTCGCCATCCGCCTGTTCCTCGCTGCGCTGTTCGGGGCGATGATCGGGTTCGAGCGCGAGAGCAATGACGGGTCGGCCGGGCTCAGGACGCACATCTTGATCGCGACGGCGGCGTGCCTGTTCACGCTGCTGGCGTTCGAGATCTACGAGGTCGCGCTGGCGGGTGGCGCCGATAGTCCCGATCCAATTCGTGCCGTGGAAGCGACAACGGCAGGGATCGCCTTCCTCGGCGCCGGGGCGATCTTCCAGTCGCGCGGCAATGTCCGCGGGCTGACCACCGGCGCAGGCATGTGGCTCGCCGGCGCCGTCGGCGTTTCGGCGGCGCTCGGTTACTACATCATCGCGTTCGGCGTGGCGCTGTTCGCAGTGATCGTGCTCGCGGCGCTCAAGTCCATCGCGCACCGGATGATCGCCGAGGACGACGAAGCCGGCGCCAAGTAGCTGCTATCGACATTGAGGGATCCCAACTGAAGAGCGGCGGCCACGGGGAGGTTTCGTGGCCGCCGCATCTCAGTACCAGGTCCGCTCCGCCTACGAACGGGCGCTGGGTCGTCTGGGCGTGCAGCCTCAACCGCGAGAGGGAGAGGCAGTTCGGCTACACGTCCCGATTGCCGCGATCGGGAGGACGCGCGGCAAGGGCTTCGCGTGGTCTGGACACGCGGAAGAGGTGGGGAGCGACGCTGGGAATGCCGTAACGGTCGCCCGTCGTCGAGCACGCCGCTCCCCGAGGCACCTAGAGCTCTTGGGGGACTCTAGGCACCAACTGCGTCGAGGCGCTGATTGCGCACCCAAAAAGCAATGATGTTCGCCGCCTCGCGGCGATAAAGCGTGATGTCAGAGTGACGCTCGAAGACGGCGGAGGCGCCGGCGTCGAGCAGTTCGTTCCGCACCGCGCGATCGAGGCTTGGGGCCATGGCGACGACCAGAAGCTGCGGGGCCAGGTGCTTCAGTCGAACCACGAAGTCGCGGGTGGCGGTCGAGGAAGATTTAAGGTCCACGACTGCCATGCACTGGCCGGCCACCGTGGTGGTGACGGCAAGCGCTTCGGCCGCCCTTTCGGGATCGGAGAGACGGCTGACCTGCGGGCCGCCATGGGCCTCGAGCATGCGGGTCATGAGCCGCGCCGAATGGTAATCGTCATCAACCAGCGCAATGGCCGGTTGTCGTCCAGATGCAGTCGTCATCGCATGTCCTTTCCCGCGCCGCGCGGGAGGATTGGGCCGTTGATCGGAATACTTCGCAGGCCCTGGGAGCGCGGCGCCGGGAGGGGAGGCCTCCAGACTACCGAGTGAGGGTCGAAATATTTGCCTCAAGCTCGGCCGCACTGTGCTGCGAACAACGGGCATATGACGGCTATGCGACGCGCCGGGAAGGTTCCCGGACGTTACCCTGACGTAACTTCGCTTGTGTTTTACATGTAAAAGCCGGATGTAACATGCAGGCGGGAGGAGGGGGATCCACCGTGCCTCAAGCCGGCCCAGACCCTGAGCGCGTACGTGCTGCCCTGGAGGAGCTCCTTGGCTGGCAAGGGATTTCTCGATCTCCGCAACTTGCCGAGCTACTCCGGTACGTCGTCGAAAAGACGCTGATCGGCGAAGGCGCGACGATAAAGGCCTACTCCATCGCGGTCGATGTGTTTGGCCGACCACAAAGCTTCGATCCGCAGTCGGATCCCATCGTGCGCGTGCAGGCGAGACGGCTGCGGACGCTGCTCGAGCAGTTCTACGACAGCGGAATCGGTGTGAGTGAGGTGCAGATTCGGCTGCCACTGGGGCGTTATGTGCCCGAATTCGGAGTGGTGGCGAGGCCGAATGCAGCGTCGGAGACTCCGGCCATAGAGGTGGTCGGTGCGCCGGTGGTGGCGACGCCTCGGCGATCGCGCTTCTTGGTCAATGCGGTTCTCGGTCTGGCCTTCATGTTGGTCGGGGTGGGTTTGGCAGTGGTGATCGTCCGCTGGGTTCTGCCGTCGGCTCCGCTAATCGTTTCGATCATACCCGAGCAACCGCGGGTCGCTATCGGGACGTTCGACAATCTCACGGGTGAGCCGGTGCTCGACGACGATGTGTCCCAGGTGGGACCTCATCTCGCCGAGGCACTTGGGCGGTTCGAAACTGTGACGCTGGGAAGCGACGGGCTGATCGTCAACGGCAGCGTACAGGAGGTCAACGGCCAGTTCGTGCTGCGGGCAATGGTGCTGCAGCCGGGCACGAATACTACGCTGTGGACGACAACGATCACTGTTCCGACGGGGCTGACCGACACGATGGCGCTGACCGTCGCGAGCAACACGCTCGCCGCGCAACTGGGGAACGCCAGCGGGCCGCTGCATGCTCCGGGGCGCGCCTGGCTCAAGCTGCAGACGGCGCTGCCCAACGTGCCCACGGCGTATCTCTGCGACCTGCTGTACATGAGTTGGCGGGACAGCCGGAGGCTTACCGATGCTGAAGCAGGGGCTGGTTGTTTCGAAAAGATCCTCGCGACATCGCCCGACGATGCGCTGGCCCTCGCCGCGGCGGCAGGGATGCGCGCGTGGCAGACGCAGTTCCTCGCGACACCCAGCGGCAATCTCAGCGCGCTCATGACGGATGACACGGTGGCTGTAGCGCGGGCGGTGGCTCTGCGGCCGTCAAGCAGCTTCATCTATGAGCAGCAGGCCGTGGTGCTGGCACGGCAAGGCTCGGTGAATGCCGCGATCGGCGCAATCGCCAAGGCGCGTGAGCTCAATCCGGCGAGTATGGATGCTGCTTCGGTCTATGGAACGCTGCTCTGGATCGATGGGCAGTATGCCGAAGGGATGCGGTACTCCGAGGAGTCGTTGGCGGCGATCCCGTCGCCGCCGCCCTGGTATCATTTGACGCGAGCGTTCAACGCGCTGCGCGAACAGCGGTTCTTCGACGCGATCGACGCGGCGCAGACACTTGCATCGGGCGACGAGGAGTTCGGGCCGGTAATCGCGCTGGCGGCGGCGCCGCGCGCCGCGCGCGAGGATCTGATTGACCGCTATCGGCCTCTGGTGATGGACAATCCGCGCTTCGAGGCAGCGGGCATTCTGCCTCGGCTGGGGATGCGTGTGCAGGATCGCAGTATCTTGCAGCGGTTCCGAGAGGGGCTGATCCTCGCCGGTATTCCGGTGAATGCCCTCGATCGGCCGTTCAATCCGGACGGCAGCGAACGGTTGCCTTCGACGCCGTGATCTAGGCGAACAGTTCCGTCGCGATACGGATGAAAGCGCGGCCGCGTTCCTCAAAATCCTTGAAGGCGACGCCCGAGGTTTCGAGTTGGCCGTAGCTGGGGGCACCGGGCGACAATATGATGGTGTCGAAGGCGGCCCGGCGTGCTGCGAGGGCTTCGAGGCCGGCGCGCAGGGTGCCGGCTTCGACCACTTCGATCTGGGGCGCGGCGGCATAGGTGGCGGTGGCGAGGCGGTCGCCGGTGACCGGCAGAGCAACAAGCAGCGTGACCCCGCGCGACGAGAGGAGCGAAGCGAGCTCGGAGTAGTCCTGCTGGCGCTCGTGGCCGCCAGCGATGAGGGCGATGCGTTTACCCGGGTAGGCGGCGAGAGCTGCCTTGGTGGCCTCAGGCGTTGTCGAGATGGAGTCGTTGACGAAGGTGATGCCGCCGATCGTATGCTCTTCGAGACGGTGAGGAAGCGGCACGAACTGGTTGATGCCGCGGACGATGCCTTCGAGACCGGCGCCGGCAGCGAGAGCGATCTGCGCGGCGAGGCGGGCATTATCGAGGTTGTGCGCCCCCTTGAGCTTGGACCTGCTCACGGTGGAAGCGATGCGATCGGCGATGAAGGGGGCGAGCGGAGGCAGAATTCGCTTGGTGTCGCGGAGGGCGGCGAGGACAAGCGGGTTGGTCTGCGCCGCGGGGCCGAGACCGACAGGGAAAGGCGACTCGCGGTCGATGAGGTTGAGCTTGTCGGCAAAATAGTGCTCGACGTCGCGATGCCAGTCGGTGTGTTCGGGCGTAAGGTTAGTGACGGCGGCGATGTCGGGCGAGAACGCCATGTCGGCGGTCTGGTAGCTCGACAGTTCGAACACGACGAGCTTGTTCTTATCGGCGATCTCGAGCGGCGCGAGGCCGACATTGCCGGCGAGGCCGGCGTCGAGGCCGGATTGCGTCAGCATGAGGTGGACCAGGGTCGCGGTGGTCGACTTGCCCTTGGTGCCGGTGATGGCGATGACGGTGCGGCCGTCGCGATAGTACTCACCCCACAGGTTGAGGTTGGAGGTGACGGCGATGCCGGCTTCTCGGGCGACGAGGAAGATCGGGCGATAGCGTGAGACGCCCGGCGACTTGACGATGGTGCCGAATTTCTGCTGCTCGATGGCGGCATTGAGTTCAGTGGGCGGGATGATCTCGGCTTCATCGATGTCGGCCTTGCCGCTGTCGACGGTGACGAAGACCGTCAGCGCCGGCGCGCGGGCCTTGAGGAAGGCGCGGGTGGAGCGAGCTTCGCGGCCGGCGCCATAGAGCAGGATGGGTTGATCAAAGCGCATGGGGCGCGATCCTTTCGGCGATGGCCTGAGGGATGTGGTGATCGGGGCTGTCGATGAAGAGATCGTTGAGCGCGGCTGAGAGGCGGGGGCGCCCATACTGGGCGACGAGGTCGTCGCGCAGGGACTGGACGATCGCGGACTCTTCCCAGTGCGAATGCGCGGTGAGGATGTAGAGGCAGGCCGCGGCCTCCTCGATCTCGCCGACGCATTCCCAAGGCTTCTGGCCGGCCAGCCCGGTCAGCTCGCGGAAGGAACGTTCATTGGCGGGGACATCGAGGAAGTTGTGGCCGAAGATGCCGATCATGCGGTCATAGTCCATGCGCGATGCCATCAGGAGAAAAGTAAAATGGCATTTTGGACACTCGCCGCACCAGAGCGGGCCATCGTGACCGCTGAGCTTGAAGTTGCGGTTGCAGCTCGAAAAGACGTGGTCGAAGCGGGTTTCGCGCGCGAAGAGTTTTGCGATCCGCGCCTCCGAATAGGGGCGCAGCAGCGAGAAATAGGTGAGCGCACCACCGGTCGCTTCGGCGAGGATATTGGCGATGCGGACTTCGAACTCGAGCGATTTCGAATACTGGTGGTTCACCTCGCGGCCGTCGTGGATGGCGTTGCCTTCGCTGGCCGAGCGCTCGTTGGAGAGCACGATGCGCGAATGCGAGAAAAGGAGCGCTGTGAGGGCGGCGATCATCGAGTTGATGGCGGTCGAGGGAACGTGGCCGTTGAGGTAGCCGGGCTCCTTGCCGAGGCGGATCATTTCGGGGTCGAGGGTGCGCGTGACGTAGAGCGGCGTTCTGCCGATCTTGTCGACGGAGCTAAGGATTGGTCCCTTGGGGTTCACGGCGAACGGCGTGTAGTCGAGGCCGGCGGCTTCGAGGAGTTCCACGGAGACGAGGGAGTCCTTGCCGCCGCCGATGGGCAGCAGGGCGCGATCCTTGAGGATGGGTGCAGGGCGGGCGCGGCGATGATCGGCGGGAGCTTTGACCTCGATCTTGCCGAAGTGTTTTAAGTTGTTGCGGGCGTAGAACTCGCCGAGGCCGTTGGAGTAGACGTCGAGAACGAAGTCGCGCTCATCTTCGGTGAGCGGGAAGTCTGCCTCGATGCGGGTCGGGGCGAGGAGCTTGAAGTAGCTCACGCCGAGGACGATCGCGGTGAGGTCGAGGAGTTTGAGGAACGCGTCGCTCGATGCAACGTAGGTGTCCGGCTTCGCGCCAAAATGCACGATTTCGGTGAAGGGGAGGTCGCCCAGCACATAAAGAAACGACGCGACGCCGTGCAGGGCATCGTAGGTCGGGCTCAAAACTCTGAATGTGGTGCTCAATAGATTCTCAGACTCAACCTCAGCACAATATCGGAGCTGAGGCGCTGAAAACCAAATTCGCGCATTGTGCAGCTCCAGGCGGTGCCCAAGCGCTCGATCTTGAAGAGGTTGTAGCGGGCAGGATCCTCGCCACCGTCCTCGGACTGAGCGGAGCCCGCCGCGGCGACGCCGACGACGGGGACGTCGCCGGTGAGGCCCGGGATCGCGAAGATCGAGGATTTATGCGTGTGCCCGTGGAGCACGAGTTCAGCCCCATGCGCGGCGACCGCGTCGCGGAAGCGCTTGGCACCATAAAGGCCGAGCCGGGCGTGACGGGCCTCGAGGTTGGGCGGGTGGTGGATCATGATGACGCGGAAATAGCCGGCGTCGCCCATCATCTTGAGGATGCGGGCGAGGCGGTCGGCCTGGTCCTGCTCGAAGCGGCCGAGCGCGAAAGTGGGGGCGCTCGGGACGGCGCTTGAGCAGGAGATGACCGCCACATCGCCGATGCGGCGAACGAAGGGGAACTGGGCGTCGTCGAGGGTCTCGCCGCTCATATATTGGCCCCAGCGGGCGTTGTTGTAGCCGAGGGATGTGCGGAGGTAGGCGTCGTGATTGCCGGGGGAGACGCACACGTCGTCGGGCGTTCCGACGGTCTGCAGCCAGTTGAAGGCGGTGTTTGCTTCGGCTTCGAGGCCCAGATTGACCAGATCGCCGGTGATGGCGGTGAAATCCGGCTTCTGCTCGCGCATATGGTGGACAAGGGTGTTGAGCCCGTCACCGGACAGCGTGTTGTGCCGGCGCAGGCGCCAGTTGATGTAGCCCGTGATCCGCTTGTTGGCGAGTTCGATCCATCGAAATGGCGGCAACGGGGCCAGATGAACGTCGGAAATGTGGGCCAGGGTGATCATTGTCGGGCGTAATGCCACGGCCTGCGCGCCAAGAAAATGGCCGATGTCACCAGACGGTCATTTTGCCCGGACGGTGTGACTGCTAGCGTTCCGAGCATGAGCGAGCCCATGCCTCTGAGGCGGTACCAGTCGATCCGAACCCGTTTGCACCTGTTTCAAGTGGGGGTGCGCAAGCGCCTGACGGTGGGCGTGCGCGCCGTGCTGCTCGAAGGACGCAAGGTGCTGCTGGTCAAGCACACCTATCTGCCGGGTTGGCAGTTTCCCGGTGGCGGGGTCGAGCCGGGGGAGACGGCCGAGATGGCCGCGGCGCGCGAAGTGATGGAGGAGACGGGCTACGCAACGGACGGTCGGCCAGCGTTGCACGGGTTCTACCTCAACCGGGTGGCGGGCGGGGCGCGGGACCATGTTGCGGTCTATACTTGGCGCGAATTCCGCGGCCAGCACGAGTTCAAGCCAAACATCGAGATCGCGGAACTGGGGTGGTTCGAGGCGGACGCGCTGCCGGCGGATGTGGAGCCGGGGACGGCGCGGCGGCTGCGAGAGATATTTGAGCGGGGTAAGCCGGATTCGGAGTGGTGACTCAGAGAAAGTCCAGTTCCGGCCCGACGGGCACGACGCGGGTTGGGTTGATGCGGTCGTGGCTCCAGTAATAGTGGGTCTTGATCTGGTCGATGTGGATGGTTTCGCGGATGCCGGGGGTGGCGACGAGGCCCTTGAGGTAGTGCGAAAGGTTGGGGTAGTCGGCGATCCGGCGGATGTTGCACTTGAAATGGCCGAAATAGACGGCGTCGAAGCGGATAAGGGTCGTCAGCAGCCGCCAGTCGGCTTCGGTGACGCGGTCGCCGGCGAGGTACGCATTGTCGCCGAGGATCTCCTCGATCCAATCGAGTGAGGCGAAGAGGGCCCGGACGGCGTCTTCGTAGGCGTCCTGTTTGGACGCAAAGCCCGCCTTGTACACGCCGTTGTTGACGGTGTCGTAGATGCGCGTGTTGAGCCCGTCGATGCGCGGGCGCAGGGCCTCAGGGTAATAGTCGTCCTCGTTGCCGGTCAGCGCGTCGAAGGCGCCGTTGAACATGCGGATGATCTCGGAGCTCTCGTTGTTGACGATGGTCTGCCGCTGCGTGTCCCAGAGGACCGGCACGGTGACGCGGCCGGTGAAGTCCGGCTTGGCGCGCTGGTAGATCTCGTAGAGGTGCGAGGCGCCGAAGAGGGCGTCGCCAGTGGCGCCTTCGCCGGTGAAGGTCCAACCGGTTTCATCTGGCATTTTGGGGGCAACGACGGAGACACGGATCAGACTTTCGAGGCCCTTGAGGGCGCGGAAGATCAGGGTCCGGTGGGCCCAGGGGCAGGCGTAAGAGACGTAGAGGTGGTAGCGGCCTGCCTCCGCGGCGAAGCCGCCTTCGCCGGAGGGGCCGGGCGCGCCGTCTGGCGTCACCCAGTTGCGGTATTTGGCGTCGGCGCGGACGAATTTGCCGCCGGTTTTGCTGGTGTCGAGCGCGTCGGTGATCCAGCGGCCTTCAATCAATTGACCCACAATGGTCTCCTTTGCGGCGTATCAACGCCTCAGTTAGGCGTTCGTCTCGCGAGCAACAATGCTTCAACGCAAGGTCTTGAATTGAAGAGGCAAGTCCACGATTTCTTCTTCACGCGCGGCGGCCTCGGTGCTAATGCGAATTTTAGACGTCAGGAGGCGTCCAGGATGGAGAGATACGTTCACGTGACCCGACGACCCTAGTTGGTCGGGAGCCGGCTTGTGGGCCGGCGCGTTTGTCCTCACCCCTAGTTCTGGACTGCCACGATGATCGTTACTCCTGCCTACGAGCCTGCTCCGTCAGCGCCTCCGCAGCCTCTGCCCGCGAAACTTCGTATTGCCACGCCCGACGACGATGCGTTCGTCGATGAATTGCAGGCGCTGGCGTTTGGGCCCGGGCGGTTCGCCCGCACGGCGTTCCGGGTGCGCGAGCGCTTCCCGATCGATACCTCGCTTTCGCTTATTGCTGAGATCGACGGCACGCCCGCGGGCGTGGTGTGGATGACGCCGCTCAGCGTCGGCGGGATCGACGGCTATATGCTCGGACCATTGGCGACGCATCCGGGCTTCCGCAAGCGCGGTGTCGGCAAGCAGCTGGCGCGCGACGTGACCAAGCTGGCGCTGGGGCGCGGCGAGGGGAGTTTTGTGATCCTCATCGGCGACCGCGACTATTATTGCCCGCTCGGCTGGCAGCCGACGACGCTGGGTGCGGTCGAATGGCCGGGCCCCGTCGACCCGTCGCGCGTCCTCCTCTATTCTGAGGACAAGACCCTCGCGGCGCGCATCACGGGCAAGATCGGCGCGTTCGGGGCCAAGAAGCACCAGTAAGCAGGTTTCGCGTTGTCGGCAGCCGATGAACTGATCGAGAGAATCAGGGGTCGGTTGCTGCCCTCGCCGCAGGCGGCTGAGGTGACGGCGACGCTGTCGCCCGATTGGGTGCCTGACGGCGGGTTCTCCAGTCCGCCGCGCGACGCGGCCGTGCTGATCGCGCTGGTGCGGCGGGGCGAGGATCTGTCGGTGCTCTACACCGAACGCTCGCCGGAGTTGCGATCGCATTCGGGGCAGATCGCGTTTCCCGGTGGCAAGATCGATCCGACCGACAGGGGGCCGGGCGACGCCGCGCTGCGTGAAGCGTGGGAAGAGGTGGCGCTCGATCGCGACGACGCGCGCATCCTTGGCTACATGCCGGCCTATTTCACGGGCTCCAACTACATGATCACGCCGGTGGTGGCCGAGGTGCGGCCGCATCGCGCGTTCGTGGGCAATCCGGGAGAGGTGAAATCGGTGTTCGAGGTGCCGCTGCCGCTGCTGATGCGGAGTGAAAGTTTCGACACGCTGCATTTCGAGTACGGGGCGCGGAAGGGCTCGACCTGGCAGATAAAGCATGAGGGGCTTGTCATCTGGGGGATAACCGCCAATCTGACGCGGCGCTTCTATGAGCAGGTGCTGAAGGACGAGGTTCCCTGGTGATTGCCAAGGCTGCATTGCAGCGCCTGAAGGACGCCCCTTGGCTGCGCGATGCCGCGACGCAGAAGGTCTTTGCGCTGCTCGATGGCGAGAAGGGCAAGACGCGCGCCGTGGGTGGAGCGATCCGCGACACGCTGGTGGACCATGAGCGTGAAGCGACGGAGATCGACTTTGCCACCGAGCTGTTGCCCCGCGAAGTGATGCGGCGGGCGGGTGAGGCCGGGGTCAAAGCGTACCCCACTGGGATCGAGCACGGCACGGTGACGCTGAAGGTCGACGAGCGCATTGCCGAGGTCACGACGCTGCGCGAAGACATTGAGACCGACGGGCGGCACGCAGTGGTGCGGTTCGGCTGGGGCTGGACCCGCGATGCCGAGCGGCGCGATTTCACGATGAACGCGCTCTATTGCGACATGGACGGCGAACTTTTCGATCCGATCAATGGCGCCGAGGACTGCATGAACGGTGTCGTACGCTTCATCGGCGATGCCAACCGGCGGATCGCCGAGGACAAGCTGCGCGTCTACCGGTTCTTCCGCTTCACGGCGAGCCACGGTCGCGAACAGTTCGACGAAGATGGGCTGGTCGCGGTGCACAAGGCGGCGCACGACCTCAAGGATGTCTCGGCGGAGCGCGTCGGAGCGGAGGTGCGCCGGCTGATCGCATTGCCGCGGGTGGCTCGGACGTTCGAGGCGATGGCGGAGGCGGGCGTTGTCACCTTGCCCGCCGATCTGCTGGAGCGGCTGGGGACGTATGAGCGCCGGGCGCACAGGCCCAATGAGATCGGCCGACTGGCGATCCTCGTGCAGGCGTTGGGCGGCAAGGCCATCAAGAGGCAATGGCGGCTGTCGAACGATGAGATCGAGACGGCGGAGGCGATCCTCGTGGCGGGGAAGCTGATCACCGATTTTCATATCAACGAAGCGGCCTACCGGTTTCCGGCGTTCCTGTCGGATGCGGTCGAAGTGGCTGCGACGTTTGCCGGCTGGACCGAGGCGGGCAAGTCGGCGATCGTCGAACATCTGCGGACGATCGAGGTGCCGAAATTCCCGGTCTCGGGCAACGATCTGCTGCAGCGCGGCATGCGGCCCGGCCCCAAGATCGGGGCCGAACTCGACCGGCTCGAACAGAAGTGGATTCAATCGAGCTTCAAGCTCGATCGCAATGCCCTGCTGTCGATACTCCAGCGCTGATTATTGCGCTGCGACGGACTCGTGGATGCGCTGCTTGATGCGCTCGATCATTTCGGGGCGCACGAGTGTTTCGGCATGCACGGAACGCAAATGATCCGCCGCGCGGCGAACGATCTCCGCGCTGTCGTCGGCCTGCGTGTGCCAGGGGCAGCCGGGGACGAGACATTCATATTGCTTCATCGCAACCTCCTATCGCTTAACAGGTGGAAACGGTGCGCAGGGGCGATGGTTCCGCGGCGCGTTTTTCTGGGCGAGCGGAAGCGTCCGCTGGCGTCACCAACGATGTCAAAGAACCCACTCGAGAGAGTGGACGGAGCCCCGAGGCGCGTACGCCTCGATGTTTTAGTATGTGAGAC
>JBKJTB010000274.1:0-8567 GCA_046594305.1 Devosia sp.
AGGACGATCCAGGCGATGACGGCCACGACCGCCAGCACGTAGACCGATGTGGGGATGCCGAAGGGCCGCGCCACGAAGAAGTCGAGGCCGGGATACTCGCTGCCGAAGGGGAAGCCGGCGGTGGCATCGGCCGTGTAGCCTCGGGCGACCCCGCGATAGATCAAGAGGCCGCAGAGCGTCACCACGAAGGGCTGCATCTTGAGTTTCGTGATCAGCAGGCCGTGGGCAAGCCCCAGCGCAAGGCCGAGCGCCAGCACGATGGCGGCCGCCAAGGGCCACGGCACGCCGAGCCGCCCGACCATGTCGACGAACAGCGTGCCGAGCAGCGCGATCATCGAACCGACCGACAGCTCGATGCCGCCGGTGATGATGACAAAGCCCTGCGCGATCGAGAAAAGGCCGAACAGCGCAATGAGATTGGCGGTGTTGGCGATGTTGTTGGGCGACAGGAACAGCGGGTTGCGGAGGTAAACGCCGAGCCCCACGACGAGAATGAGCACCAGCAGCCCGATATCTTTTTTGTTCATGGCGTCGCCCTCCCAAGCGGCGTCAGGTGCCTCATGCCGCGCGCGGCGTGAGGGATTTGCCTACTGCCAGCAGCAGGACGTTTTCTTCGCTGAACTGATCGCGGGCGAGCACACCCGAAATGCGGCCTTCATGCATGACCGCGATGCGGTCGGAGACGCCGATGACTTCTTCCATGTCGGAGGAGATCATCAGGATCGCGACGCCGGAATCGGCGAGACCGCGCATCAGGCGATAGATTTCTGACTTGGCGCCGACATCGATGCCGCGCGTCGGCTCGTCGAAGATGATGATTTTTGGCGCCATGGCGAGCCATTTGGCCAGAACGACCTTCTGCTGATTGCCGCCGGACAGCGATCCGGTTCGCGTGTCGACGGTCGGAACCTTGATCGACAATTCGCGGCGGCTGATTTCGGCGCGGGCCCGCTCCTCGGTGCGCGACACCATGCCCGCGGTGGCGTAGGCGCGCAGATTGGGCAGCGAGATGTTCTGTGCGACCGAGAAATCGAGCAGGATACCGGCGCCCTTGCGATCCTCGGGGACAAGGAAGAGGCCGAGCGCGACGGCGTCGGACGAACTGCGGATGCGGACCGGCGCGCCGTCGATGCTGGCGCTGCCGCCGTGGATCGGGTCGATGCCGAACAGCGCCCGGGCAAGCTCGGTGCGGCCGGCGCCGACGAGGCCCGCGAGGCCGAGGATTTCGCCGCGATGCAACTCGATGCTGACCCGCTGGGCCGGATAGGCCGCGGTCTTGATGCCATCGGCCTTGAGCGCAACGGCGCCAGGTACCGCAGAGTTGGGCGGGGTGTAGTTCACCTTGAGATCGCGGCCGATCATCAGGCGCACCAGGCGGTCGTGGCTGATCTCGGACTTGCCGAGCGTGCCGGCGAGATGGCCGTCGCGCAGCACGACGACGCGGTCGCAGGCGCGTTCGATCTCACCCAGGCGGTGCGAGATGAAGATGACCGCGATACCTTCGGCCTTGAGCGCAGCGATGACCTCGAGCAGCTTGTCGGTTTCGGCAAGCGGCAGGCTCGAGGTGGGCTCGTCGAGGATGACGAGCCGCGCGTCGTACGACAGCGCCTTGGCGATCTCGACCAGTTGCTGCTGCGCCAGCGAGAGTTTTGCGACCAGCGTGTCGGGCGCGAATTTGGCACCGAGGCGCTTCAGCAATGGCGCGACGGCGGCGCGCTGCGCCCGCGTGTCGACGAGATTGAGAACGCCCCCGGTGCGCTGCTCGCGACCGATGAAGACGTTGGCGGCGACGTCGAGATTGTCGAAGAGGTTGAGTTCCTGATGGACGAAGGCGATGCCGGCCCGGATCGAGCCGGCGACGGTGAGTGCCGCATAGGGCACGCCGTCGACTTCGATGGCGCCGCTGTCGGGGGCCGCGACGCCGCCGAGGATTTTCATCAGCGTCGATTTACCGGCGCCGTTCTCACCCACGAGGCCGATGACTTCGCCGGGGCGGATTTCGAGATCGAGCCCGGCCAGGGCCTGCACACCGGGGTAGGATTTGCGCACGCCGACGAGCCGAAGGATCGGAGGTGCGCTGGCGACGTCGGACATCGAAGGGCCGGTGGTCATGAAGGGAAGCCTATGATCGTGCGGACGGCGCGGCAAGTGATTGCCGCGCCGCCATCGCTCCGAGGACCTGGAGCGATTAACCGCCGATCTTGGCCTTCAGGTCCGCCTGGAAGGCGTCCACGTTGTCCTTGCTGATCACCGCTGTCGGCACGATGATCAGTTTGTCAGCCGGGACACCCGACTTATCGCCACCGAGATAGGCGGCCATGAGCTTCATGCCCTGGTAGCCCCACTCGAATGGCTGCTGCACGACCGTAGAGGCGAACGAGCCTTCCTTGACCGCACCCAGCGTCACCGGATCTTCGTCGAAGCCGACGACGGTGATGGCGCCGAGCTTTCCGGCCGCCTGCAGCGACTGGTAGATGTAGGGCGGGTTGTACGAATAGAACCCGACCATGCAGTTGATCTCCGGATTGGAGACGAGCACGTCGTCGACATTGGCGCGGGCACGGGCGAAGTCCACATCGTCGCCGCGGGTATCGACGAGCGTGATGTTGGAGCCTTCGAGCGCCTGCTTGAAGCCGGCGATGCGTTCCTTGGCGTTATCGGCGCCGAGGAAGCCCACGAAGCCCATGCACTTGCCTTCTTTGCCGGCCATCGCCTTGACCATCTCTTCGCCGGCCTGAACGCCCGCGAGGGTGTTGGACGAGCCGAGATAGGCGATGCGGTTGGAATCGGGCGCGTCGGAGTCGGTGGTGAACAGCGGCACCTGCGCGGCGATCCGGTTGAAGGCGTCGATGGAGTTCTTGGGGTCGGCCGACGAGATCATGATGGCATCGGTGCCGGCGGCAACGAGGTCATCCATGAGCGAGTTCTGGAGCGCCGCAGTGCCCTGAGCGGGATAGCGGAACTGCAGTTCGTAGCCGTCGCCGAGTTCGGCCTGGGCTTTCTTGACGCCCGCTTCCGCCAGCTTCCAGAAGTCCGAGGAGGCGTTCACGACGAACGCCAGCTGCTTCTTGTCCTGGGCAATGGCAGTACCGGCAAGCATTACGGTGGCCGCCACGATGGCGACGGCCGAAACGATATATTTCATGTAGTCCTCCCATGTGCCCCGCATCCTCCGCGGGGCTCCTCTCGATGGTGTGTTCCACCGGGGCAAACGGGCTGTCTGATGCGCCCCAAGTGCCGTTCGGCAGTGCACACTCAGTTCAATAAATCATACTTTTGGCAGGTGCGGAAGAAGGTTCTGAGGCACGTGCCGCAGGCTCGTAATCCAGCCTCTGTATCAGCCGATCACATACAGAGCTTATTCATATTAGTAATACCGGGTCAAGCAACCGCACGGCAGGACATCAGCAGATTGGCGCTCTTGACAGCCACAAACCGGCAGGGACTAATGGAATATTAGTTTATGGCCCGCGTCGGCGGGTGCGACCGGGCATCGAAAATCAAGACTGAGCTCCCATCGACGAAACGGCCGCAGCGCGCGACCCGGCGGCGCGTCACGATGACCGACGTGGCCCGTGAGGCGGGGTGCTCGCAGGCGACCGTAAGCTTCGTCCTCAACCGCAACGACACCATCAAGATCTCGCCCCAGATGCGCGAGCGCGTGTTCGCCGCGGCGCGGTCGCTGGGCTACTCCGCCGGCGCTGCGCCAGTGGTGGCGGCAGAGGTCGAATTCGGCAGCGGCGAGGTGATTGGCTTTGCCGTCGATCAGCTCTCGACCAGCCCCGAGGCGATCGTCGCGATCGAAGGCGCGCGGCTGGCCGCGTGGGCGGCCGGGAACGTCATTCTGGTGGCCCAGACGCAGTCCGATCCCAAGATGGAGCCCAAGACGCTGCGGGCCCTGACCGGCAAGGACGTCGCCGCGCTCGTCTACATGACGATTTTCACCCGCGAGGTCGTGCCGCCGGCCTATCTCTACGAGCTCGATATCCCGGTCGTGCTGCTCAATTGCTACAGCGTCGATCACGCTTTCCCGGCCGTGGTGCCGAGCGAAATCGCCGGCGGGCAGACGGCCACGGAGCATCTGATCCGCAAGGGGCACACGCGGATCGGCACGATCATGGGCGAGCCCTTTATGTCGGCGGCGCAGGACCGGCTGAAGGGCTACCGCCGCGCGCTGGCAACGGCCGACATTCCGTTCGACCCGGCACTCGTGGCCGACGGCAATTGGTCGGCGAGCGCCGGCTACGACGCGACGGTGAAACTGCTGTCGCTCGACACGCCACCCACCGCGATCTTCTGCCAGAACGACCGCATGGCCATCGGCTGCTACGAGGCGCTGAAGGAAGCGGGCCTCCGCATTCCCGAAGATATGTCGGTGGTGGGCTACGATGACGAGGAAATCTCGCGGCATCTCCACCCGCGCCTCACCACCTCGATCCTGCCGCATCGCGCCATGGGGCAATGGGCGATCGAGCAGCTCGAAGCGCAGCGCTCGACGCGCGACCGCTACCCGGTCACCAAGCTGGAATGCGCCTTGGTAGAACGGGATTCAGTCGCGCCGCCGAAGCGCCAGCGTTAGGACTCGTTTTCGGCGTTGAGTGCGGCGCCGATTGTGGTGCGTGCGTCTTCCACCGACTCGAAGATTTGGCCGTCGAGCGCGAACGCGGCGTAGCGCACGGCAAGAAAGCGGAAGCCTTCGTCCGAGGGGACGACGACGCCGAGCGGTTCGCCGTCGATCTCGATGGCGATGGGCCGTATCGCGGGCGGCCGTGTGATGGTCTGATGCTGCATGGGACATGCCTCCAACGGCGCCGAAGGACGGCTGCCGGGCAGTTAGCTGAACTGTGAGACGGGGGTGTGACGGGCTATTTGCCCAGGATCACATTCGCCAGTTTCGGCTACACCATTTGGAGGTGCGTACGTGTTTGGCTGGAATTCCGGCGCGGGGTTCGAGCGAAGCGATTTGAATCATTCTTTCGTCCCTTTCCGTAACCGGGCGCCAGACGGCGCCAACCAATCACCTGGCTGAGATAGGCGCGATGGCCATTTCCACAACCCGTTCGCGGCAGATAAATCTGCCCGTACAAAGCGCTATGCTCCGCTTCGCCTCGGCATGCAAGCACACCTTTCGTCGACGACGCAGGGTGAACATAACCCGCTCCCCGGCTGCGCCGCGAGGCTTAATCTATCAAAGTGTTCGAGGTTCGGCGAAAAGCCTTCCTGCGGATTGGCGCGCGGCGAAACGCGCATTGATGCGTGTGGGACGCGTCTCACATTGGCTATGAGCTAAGGCTTTGTGACACATGCAACTTTAGCATCATTGCCAATAAGTGTCGCAGGCTTGAAATCGATTGCATGATCTGTTGAGGTAAGCCCCGCAACGTCACACGCTTGCGCGGCCCCAGAGCCGCCGGGGGTCGTGAGGGACGGCCGGGCGTTGCACGGAGGGTAGTTTGTCAGGACTCGAACCGCGGGAGAAACCGCGGGCAAAGCGTGGTGTGCCCCGCTCGGGCAAGCCGACGCTGCGCACCATCGCCGAAATGACCGGCCTCGCGATCACGACGATCTCGCGCGCCCTCAACAATGCCCCCGAGCTGTCGGCGGAAACGCGCGAGCGCGTGCAGAAGATCGCAGCAGAGATCGGCTACGTGCCCGACCGCACCGCGCTGCGGCTCAAGACCGGGCGTACGCATGTGATCAGCCTGATCCTCGATCCGCACGACGAGATCATCAATTTCAGCTCTTCGCTGGTGTCTGGGATCACCGCGGCCCTGCGCGGCACGCCGTATCATCTCGTGATCACACCAGGCTTTCGCGGCACCTCGCCGCTCGACCCGGTCCAGTATGTGCTGCGCAACAAGATGGCGGATGGCGTGATCTTCTCGCGCACCGAGCCCTCCGATCCGCGGGTGAAGTTGCTGCTCGACAACGACTTCCCGTTCGTGACGCACGGCCGGACCGAGGATGTCGGCTGCCACCCCTATGTCGACTACGACAATTACACCTTCGCCTATGCGGCGGTGAAGCGGCTCCACGCCAAGGGCCGCAAACATGTGTCGATGATCGCACCGCCGCCGCGCTTCACTTTCGGCCGGCATCTGCGGGACGGCGTGATGCAGGCGGCGAAGGAAACCGGCATCAGCTACGAATTCGAGACGCGGGTGACGCTCGACGACAGTGCCGAGGATATCCGCAAGGCGACGATGTCGCGGATCGAGCAGGGCAAGGTTCCCGATGCCTATGTCTGCCCCGGCGACGCGGTGGCGCTCGCGGTGATCGCCGGCATCTCGGACTCGGGCCGGGTGATCGGCAGAGACGCCGATATCGTCACCAAGCAGATGAGCGGCATCTTCTCGCTGGTGCGGCCCAAGGTCGACGTGATCAGCGAGGATATTTCGCTCGCCGGTCAGCAGATGGGGGAGTTGCTGCTGCGGCGGATCCGCGGCGAGAAGCCGGAGGCGCTTCAGGTCCTGCAGATCCCGGAAATCCCGTTCTAGTTTTCTGGATACCGCCACCCACTGAGTGGACGTGGCAAGGCCGTCAACCCTCGATCTGCTCCCGCATCGCCTCCAGCTCCAGCCACTCGTCCTCGGCCTTCGACTTTGCGCCTTCGGTGGAGGTCAGCTTGGCCGAGGCGTCGGCGAACCCCTTGGGGTCGCGCGCGTAAAGCTTCGGATCGGCCAGCAGCGTATTCAGCCTGACGATCTCGGCGTCGAGTTTCTTGATCTGATTGGGCAGCGTTTCGAGCGCGTGCTTCTGCTTGAAGGAGAGCTTTGCCTTGTTGGCGGCGATGGGGGCCATCGCCACCGTGCGGCCGCCGCGGGCCGGGGCTTTGGCCTCGACTTCGGGCTTGGTGACGCCGTAGCCGCGCTGGGCGACCATGTCGGAATAGCCGCCGGCATATTCGGTCCAGACGCCCTCGCCTTCCGACACGATGATCGAGGTGGCGACGCGGTCGAGGAAGTCGCGGTCATGGCTGACGACGATGACTGTGCCCGGATACTCGCCGAGCATTTCCTGCAGCAAATCGAGCGTTTCGAGGTCGAGATCGTTGGTCGGCTCGTCGAGGACCAACAGGTTCGACGGCAGCGCCAGCAGCCGCGCCAATGCGAGCCTGCCGCGTTCGCCGCCCGAGAGTTTTTCGACCGCGGTGCGGGCCTGCTCGGGGGTGAACAGGAAATCCTTCATGTAGCCCATGACGTGCTTGGGCTGGCCGTTGATGATCAGCGTGTCGGAGCCGCCGCCAGTCAACGCTTCCTTCAGCGTCGAGGACGGATCGAGGCTGGCGCGACGCTGGTCGAGCGTCGCCAGTTCGATGTTGCTGCCAAGGCGGACTTTTCCGGAATCGGGTTTTAGTTGGCCGGTGAGCAACTTTATCAATGTCGTCTTGCCGGCGCCATTGGCCCCGACGATCCCGACCCGATCGCCACGGATGATCCGGGTGGTGAAATCGGTAACGATGGGGCGATCGCCGAAGCTCTTCGACATACTCTCGGACTCGAGCACCATCTTGCCCGAAAGGTCGGCTTCGGTGACGGTCAGCTTCACCGCGCCGACCTGGCGCTTCTGGTCGCGGCGCTCCTGGCGGAGATCGGAGAGCCCCTGCAGGCGCTTGACGTTGCGCTTGCGCCGCGCGGTGACGCCGTAGGTCAGCCAGTGCTCCTCGCGGACGATCTGGCGGTCGAGCTTGTGGCGGTTGAGCTCTTCTTCCTCGAGCACGGTATCGCGCCATTCCTCGAAGGCGGAAAAGCCCCTGTTGAGGCGGCGCGTCACGCCGCGATCCAGCCACACCGTCGAGCGCGTGAGGTCGCTCAGGAAGCGGCGGTCGTGGCTGATGATGATCAGCGCCGAGCGCAGCGACGCGAGTTCGTCTTCGAGCCATTCGATGGCCGGCAAATCGAGGTGGTTGGTCGGCTCGTCGAGCAGCACGATGTCAGGCTCGGGCGCCAGCACGCGGGCGAGCGCGGCGCGGCGCGCCTCGCCGCCGGAGAGCCGCTTGGGGTCCTCCTTGCCGGTGAGGCCGAGATGCTCCAGCAGGTATTGCGCCCGGTAGGGATCGTTACCCGCTTCGAGCCCGCCGGCGGCGTAGTCGAGGGTCGTGGCAAAGCCCGACAGATCCGGCTCCTGCTGCAGGTAGCGGATGGTGACGCCCGGCTGCAGGAAGCGCTTGCCGCCGTCGGCCTCGATCTCGCCCGCTGCAATCTTGAGCAGCGTCGATTTGCCGGAGCCGTTGCGGCCCACCAGCGCGATCTTGTCGCCAGGGACGACCGACAGTTCGGCGCCCTCCAGCAGCTGGGTGGAGCCGAGAGTCAGCTTGATGTTTTGGAGAGCGAGTGTGGGTGCGGCGGCCATGGTCGCGGGGGTAGACCACGCCAAGCGCAGGAGATCAATCGCCGGACCATTGATCGAGGTCTGCGCCCAGCGCGTAGCCACCCGGCAGGAGGACAATACGATGATCGACCACGACGATCAGATCGTCCAGGCCGATGTGGCGAGCGGCCAGCAGCGACGCGCGGACGTCGAGGATATAGATGGTTTTGGGCTCGAACGCGCCGCTGAGCAGCACC
>JBKJTB010000099.1:0-6060 GCA_046594305.1 Devosia sp.
GTGGAATTCGCCCTTGGCGCCAAGGCCGAAGGCTTCAAGATCATCATTGCGGGAGCGGGCGGCGCCGCGCACCTCCCCGGCATGGTGGCCGCCCTCACCACCCTCCCCGTCTTCGGCGTGCCGGTCAAAACCAAGGTGCTGAGCGGCCAGGACAGCCTGCTTTCGATCGTCCAGATGCCCGCCGGCGTTCCTGTCGGCACCCTCGCCATCGGCGAAGCCGGTGCCACCAATGCCGCCCTCCTCGCTGCCGCGGTCCTCGCCCTCAGCGACCCCGAGATCGACGAAGCGCTGACCAACTACCGCAGCGAGCAGACCGCCAAGGTCGCGGAATACCCCAAGGATGAATAGAGCGGCGCCAGGAAAAGTGGCGGCCGGTTTTCCGTCCGGCGCCGCGCAAAACCTGTCCCTCCCAATGGGAGCCACCATCGGCATTCTCGGCGGTGGCCAACTCGGCCGCATGCTGTCGCTGGCCGCGTCGCGCCTCGGCTTCAAAACCCACATCTACTGCCCCGACAAGGCCAGCCCGGCCTTCGAGGTCACCCCGCACAAAACCGTCGCCGCCTATGACGACCTCGGCGCCCTCGAAAAGTTCGCCGCCCTCGTCGATGTCATCACCTACGAATTCGAGAACGTCCCTGCCGGCACGGCCGAGCACCTCGCCCGGCTGAAGCCGCTCCGCCCCGCCGCCAACGCCCTCGCGATCTCGCAGGATCGCCTGGCGGAAAAAACTTTCATCGCCGCCCTCGGCGTCCCCGTCGCCCCACACCGGGCCATCCGCGAGGTCGCAGACATCGCCCCCGCGCTGTCCGATCTCGGTGGCATCGGCATCCTGAAGACCACCCGTCTGGGCTACGATGGCAAAGGCCAGCGCCGGGTCCAAAACCTCGCGGAGGCCGAAGCCGCCTTCGCCGCCCTCAAGCCCCACCCGCTGGTGCTCGAAGCGCTCGTCCCGTTCGAGCGCGAGATCTCAATCGTCATCGCGCGCGGCCTCGACGGCACAACCGCCGCCTTCGACCCGGCCGAGAACGTCCACCGCGACGGCATTCTCGCCACCACCACCGTCCCCGCCGCGGTGTCGGACGCAACCGCCGACCTCGCCCGCCAGCATGCCGCTACCATCGCGACCGCGCTCGGCTACGTCGGCGTCCTCGGCGTCGAGTTTTTCGTGCTTGCCGACGGCTCGCTGCTGGTGAACGAGATCGCGCCGCGGGTCCACAATTCGGGTCACTGGACCGAAGCCGTCTGCGTCACCGACCAGTTCGAGCAGCATATCCGCGCCGTCGCCGGCTGGCCGCTCGGCGACCCGACGCGCCTCGCCGATGTGGTGATGGAAAATCTCATCGGCGACGCCATTGATGTCATTCCGCGCGGCCTCGTCGCCGGCGTGCAGGCCAATGTGTACGGCAAAACCGAGTCGCGACCGGGACGGAAAATGGGGCACCTCAGCCGGGTTGCCGCAAAAACGCCCCGGAAATAGGCGTTTTTCTACAAATCCCCCCGTGGACAAGCCCTCCGGCTTCAACTATACACCCGCTCCACGGTGACCAGCCCGGCTGGTCGGCGCGCTTGCCATTGGCAAACACGCTCGAACTCAACAATTGATGACGATTTTTCGAAGGGCGGATCCGCTTGCAAGTAGTTGTTCGCGATAACAATGTCGATCAGGCGCTGCGCGCGCTGAAGAAGAAGCTGCAGCGCGAAGGCGTTTTCCGGGAGATGAAGCTCCGGAACTACTACGAGAAGCCGTCCGAGAAGAAGGCGCGCCAGAAGGCTGAGGCTGTTCGCCGTGCCCGCAAGCTCGCCCGCAAGCGTGCCCAGCGCGAGGGTGGCCTGCCCGCCACGCCAACGGCCGCCAACGCGACGGCCCGTCCGGCTCGTCCCGAGCGGATGTAAATTCCAGTGAACGCCGCCCTCGGGTGGCGTTTTGCGTTAGACCAGACCGTCCCGGACCTCCGCCGGAACCGTGTCACCACCATCCAACTGTTGAGGAATGAAACAATGAACAAGTTTGTTGCCGCCGCTGCGGTTGCCGCCATGTCGCTCACCGCCGTCCCGGCGATGGCCGCCAGCCAGGTTCAGGTCGGCGTACTCGAGTGCGACGTCGCACCGGGCGTGGGCCTGGTGTTCGGTTCGTCCAAGGCCGTCAGCTGCGAATTCCAGCGCAAGGGCTACAAGACAGAAGTCTACGACGGCTCGATCGACAAGCTCGGCATTGACCTCGGCGTCACCGCCGGCGGCAAGATCGTCTGGCTGGTCTTTGCGGCCAGTAAGGAAGTCGGCAAGCGCTCGCTCGCCGGCAACTACGTCGGCGCTTCGGCCGAAGCCAGCCTCGGCGTCGGCGTCGGCGGCAACTGGCTGATCGGCGGCTCCAAGAAGTCCATCGCGCTGCAGCCCTTCTCCGTGACCGGCACCATCGGCGTCAACTGGTCCTGGACCTGGACCAAGCTGTCGCTCGACTAAGAGCGGCGCAGCAGGGAATTGTAAAACGCCGGTCCATTGGGCCGGCGTTTCTGTTTGGGGTTGCGTGTGTGTGGCCAGCCCCCACCCACCACGCTACGCGTGGCCCCCTCCCCGACGGGAGGGAGACGCCAGATTACTCCGCTTGAGTGGAGCCCATCCCTCCCATCGGGGAGGGGGGACCGGCGAAGCCGGTGGGTGGGGGCTGGCCACAAGCACGTGGCTACTGCCCCATCGCCGCCTCGAAAAACCCCTTCGCCTTCGCCCAGATCCCCGCCTTCCACAAATCCGAGTGGCCGGCGCCCTCGACCGTCCAGAACTCGGCCTTGTTCGGCGCCAGCTCATAGGTCCGCTGCCCGTGCGCATAGCCGATGGTCTTGTCGGCCGTCCCATGCGCCACGAACACCGGCTCCTCGACATCGAGGATCCACTGGTCCACGCGATACGTGTCCTGCATGATCAGGTCGACCGGCAGGAACCAGTAGCGGTCCTTGGCCACCGCCACCGCCGAGTCGAACGGCGTTTCAAGCAGCAGCGCTTTCGCGTCGCGCTCCTTGGCCACATAGGTCGCCGGTCCTGAGCCGAGCGAGCGGCCCCAGATCACCAGCGGAAACCCCTTGTTCTGCGCGAACGCATAGGCCGCGATCGCGTCCTTGAGCACGTTCTCCTCGCTCAGCGCGCCCGGTGACGCCGGAAAGCCGCGATAGTCGAAGGCGAGAAACCCGAACCCGTCGGCAACGAACTGCTCGTAGCGCACATGCTCGTCGGAAAAACTGTCGGCATTGCCCTTGTAGTAGACGATGACGGGCTTGCCCGCCTGCGGCGGAGCATACCAGCCACGGATGCGCTCATTGTTCGACGTCGGAATCTCGACGACCTCGGCGGTCTTCAGCAGCGTCTCCCCCAGATCGAGGAACTTGCCCTCGGGCGCATACTGGAAGCTGCGCTGATTGACATACAGGTAGGCGGACGCCCCGGCATAGCCGAGCACGACAACCACCACCACGAACAGCGCAAGGCGCCGAAGCCACTTCATATGAGGTCCTCCTGTGGGGAGGATAGCACGACTCGCAGTCGTCATCCTTCCTCCGCGTGGGGAGGGCGGCGCGCTCGACTTTCGCGACAAGCGAAAGACTAGAAAGCCGGGGTGGGGGGAGTCACAGACGGGCGCGCATGTGGAGGCTCCCCCCACCCAGCTCCGCTAGGCCTTCGGCCAAGCTCCGCTGCCCTCCCCACGTGGGGGAGGGATGACTGTGCCGACTGAACCCACCTACGCGGCCGCTTCCATCGCCTTCTTGAACGCCGCCTCGAACACGTCCTGCGGCTGCGCGCCAGACAGCGCGAATTTGTTGTCGAAGATGAAGAACGGCACGCCCTGGATGCCCTGCCCTGCCGCCCAGATCGCCAGTTCGTGCGAGGTCTTGAGTTCGGCCGGATCGCGCATCAGGCCCAGCGCTTCCTCTCGCGCAAAACCAAAACCCGTGGCGATGTCGGCCAGCACCTCGTCGTCGTTCACCTGCCGGTGCTCGAGGAAGTAGGCATTAGCGATCGCGTTGGCCAGTTCGTGCTGCGTGCCCTTGTCCTTCGCCAGCCGCACGATGGTGTGCGCCTTCTGCGTCGGGAAGGTTCGCGGCTGCTGGCTGAGATCGAGCTCGATCCCGGACTTCCGCGCCTCTTCCTGCGGCCGCGCCCACATCTCGCTGGGCTCGCGGCCATATTTGCTCTTCAGCATCTCGCCCACATCGTAGCCCTCGGGCGGGGTGTTGGGGTCGAGATAGAACGGATGGTTCTCGACCTCGACGCTCACATCGTCCGGCAATTCGGCAATGGCCTTGTCGAGCCGTGCCGAACCAATCAGGCACCACGGGCAAACGACATCGGTCCACACATCGATCTTGATCTTGCGCATGCCTGTCAAATCGCGCGCCGGTAAGCGCACGACAAGAAGGCACGCCGATGTGACTTAGGTGACTGCCGCCCGCCTGGGGAACATCATCCGCCCAGTGAACCGCGCCATCTTCGTCGTCGAGCGCAGCGTGAACCACGCCATCGACAGCAGCCACAGCGCCGCCGCGACGAACCAGCCGCCGATGGTCCACAGCAAATCCACCAGCCGCACCGCGCCGCGGCCCAGCATCTTCATCACGGCCGGGAACTTGTCCTGATATTTCTCGGCGGTCTTCGCCAACACCTTCACATCGCGCGTCGAATCCGCCGCCTCGACGCTGAGCTTCATGGCCCGCACGCCGCCCACCTTGCCGATCCGCCCGAAATCGGTCGCAAGGTCAGTCACCGCGGCAACGCTGCGCGGATTGAACAGCCGGCTCAGCGGCCGGCCGATCTCGCCGATCCGGAACTCCCGCGCCATCAGCAGCGCCTCGTCCATCGCGCCGCGATTGATGCTGCGCGCCAGCATGGCGCTCACCTCCGCCACCAGCCGCGGCGGCATCTTGCCCACCTTGTTGGCCGCCTTGAGGAACGACGCCCCTGCCCTCAGTGGCAGCATGCCGCCGCCGGTCACAATCGTCGCGCCCGTCAGCGTCAGCCCCACCGAGGCGATGCCCAGGGTGAAATAGTTGACCGGCTGCCCCATGACATAATTGCCACCCTGCGCCACCAGATCGCGCACATCGCCGACGCTGGTGAGATCGGTCGCCACCACGCAGGCAAACCCCGCCTCGCTGTCGAAATCGCCATTGACGATGCAGTTCCAGCCCTGGCTCACGACGTTGCCCATATCCACCGGCGGCAGCGCGTTGAGCTCCGCGACCAGCCCCTCCGGCACCGCAACATCCTGCGAGGCCGCCAGCGCGATCAGCGAGCGCGCCATGTCGCCATCGCGCGCCGCCAGCGCCGTCTCGATCTCGGCGACATACTGCTCGGGCGGCAGCGCGCGCAGCCGATAGTCGGCAATCGCCCCCTCGCCCGCCATCCGCAGCAACTGGATTGAATCCCAAAGCCCCGGCGACAGCACGAGGCCGGTGGCAAACATCACCAGCCCAATCCGCCCCCAAAGCCCACGAAATATCCGCAACCGCTCGCCTCCGTGCCGCGAACATAGCCCGCGAGCATGGCGAGATGTGGGTAGCAGCGCGCCCAATAAAAAGGGCCGCCCGAAGGCGGCCCTTGTCTCGGTCGGCCAGACGGGCTTAGTGCCCCAGCGCCTTGACGATATCTTCCGTCATCTTCTTGGCGTCGCCGAACAGCATCATGGTGTTGTCGCGGAAGAACAGTTCGTTCTGGACGCCGGCGTAACCTGCCGCCATGCCGCGCTTGATGAAGAGCACCGTTCCAGCGTCCTCGACGTTGAGCACCGGCATGCCGTAGATCGGCGAGGTCTTGTCGGTCTTGGCCGCCGGGTTCGTCACGTCGTTGGCGCCGATGACGAAGGCGACGTCGGACTGCGCGAACTCCGAGTTGATGTCCTCGAGCTCGAACACTTCGTCGTAGGGCACGTTGGCTTCCGCCAGGAGCACGTTCATGTGCCCCGGCATGCGGCCCGCTACCGGATGGATGGCGTATTTGACCGTGACGCCTTCCTTCTTCAGCAGGTCGGCCATTTCGCGCAGCGCGTGCTGGGCCTGGCTCACCGCCATGCCGTAG
>JBKJTB010000107.1:0-19617 GCA_046594305.1 Devosia sp.
GGCCAGCCAGAAGAAGCGATAATTGCGGTAGGTGAAGGCCAGCGGAGAATTGGCCGGCTCGGCGGGTGTGGTCATAGTGCCGTGCCTGTGCCACGCGGCGGGCGCCCGAGTCAAAGCCGCAGCGCGCTCCGCCGACCGATCAACTTGTTTCGACTCCTTCAACGAAGGACTTGCGGGCAGACCTCGCTATCGTGCCAATACTGGGCGGCGAGTTGACCTGTTGAACAGCCAGAAGGCCGGATGACGAAAACTCTGCTCAGTTCCTTTGAGCGATTTATCGGCCTCGTGCCGACGATCCCGAGCTTGGGCAAGCTCGCCGAAGAAACCCTGCGCGCCACGGAGAGCACCGGCCTCGACACGCTGCAGGCCGGCACCTTCCCCTCGATCGGCGACGCCGACAAAGCGCAGTTCCATTTCGGCAACTGGCCGTCGGCCTGGATGGAGCTTTACGCGGCCACCCTGATCCAGGACGACCCGCTGCCCGACGAGGTGCGGTTGCGCTTCGTGCCCTTCACCTGGACCGAGTTCCGCGCGCGCCAGCCGCTGCTCCCCGAAGCCGCGCGCGTCATGGACACGGCCAAGGAATGGGGCTGGACCGAAGGTTTTGTGATCCCCATCCACGGCCCCGGATCGTTCATCGGCATCGTCTCGCTCTGCGGCCGCGAGGTGCAGCCCCTCGATCCGCTGACCCGCGCAATCGTCACCAGCATCGGCCAGGCCGCCTTCGTGCGCGGACGCGAATTGCATGGGGCCACCGACCAGGAGGGCGTGCCGGCGCTCACCGCCGCCGAAAAGCGCGTGATGCGGCTGGTCGCGGCCGGCAGTACCGATGCCGAGGTGGGCGAGACGCTCAACATCTCCCCCAGCACTGCGCGCTTCCATGTCGACGCCGTGAAGCGGAAGCTGCGCGTCCGAACGCGATCCGAGGCCACGGCGATCGTCGTGCGGCTGGGGCTGCTTTAGACCCGCTCCCCCTCGTTTCCGAGAGGTTCGCTGCCTCACCCGAGAGGCCATCGCGCCCGCGTCATCCCCCCAAACAGGGGGATTTCAGCCCATGGGAGCCGGGCTAGTTTCCGACGCAAGCCGCTGGCTTCGCGGCAACCGGAATGGGGGATTTCATGGCCGGCCCGATCAATCTGAGCAACGACGCGAACAATTTCTCGTCCGGCGCGGACAACGACACAATCAACGGCAATGGCGGCAACGACACCATCCACGGCGGCGATGGACGTGACAGCATCCTGGGTGGAACCGGGATCGACTGGCTCTTCGGCGACGGCGACAACGACTATCTCGATGCCGGAACCTCCCTGCCCGGCAGCTCCATCCGTGAAACGCTCGATGGCGGCGAGGGTAACGACACGCTTCGCGCCGGCGGCAGCTACGTCGCCATGTTCGGCGGCGCGGGTGACGACGACCTGCAGGGCACGTTCATGGGGATCGTCGAAGGCGGCGCTGGGGCCGACCACCTGACGGGGACAGGCGGCTACATTGGCACGACGCTGTCGTACGAGACGTCCACATCCGGGGTCCGCATCAACCTCAAGACCAACCAGGCGAGTGGCGGCCACGCGGCCGGCGATGTCTTCAGCGGTTTCGCCAACGTCGATGGCTCGTCCTGGGGCGATACGCTCACCGGATCGGAGGCGGCGAATGCTCTCGACGGCAGGGACGGCGCCGACAGCCTGAGCGGCCTCGGTGGCATCGATTATCTCGAGGGCGGCGTCGGCAACGATACGCTCGATGGCGGCGCCGACGACGACACGCTGATCGGTGGCGCGGGCGCCGACCGCCTTGTGGGCGGTGGCGGCATCGACGTCGCCGATTATCGCAGCAGCCTCGCCGCGGTCAGTGTCAACCTCCAGACCGGAACGGCGACCGGCGGCGACGCGCAGGGCGACACGCTTTCAGGCATCGAGAATGTCGCGGGCACCAGTGGCGACGACAAGCTCACCGGCGACAAGGCTGCCAACACTCTCAATGGCGGCAGCGGCGCCGACACCCTCGATGGCGGCAAGGGCAACGATTACCTGTTCGGCGGAGACAGCATCTATTCGGGCACGCCGAGCGCCGACAAGCTCCGCGGCGGACTCGGCGACGACACGCTCTACGGCGACCCCGGTGGCGACAGCCTTGATGGCGGCGACGGCAACGATACGGCCTACATGGCAGGCCAGGGCGACATGCAAATCAATCTTGCGACCGGCAAGGGCAAAGGCGGCATGGCCGAGGGCGACACCTACATCTCGATCGAGAACGCCACCGGCGGCTACGACAACGACCTGGTGACCGGCGACACCAAAGCCAACCGCCTCGGCGGCAGCCTGGGGAACGACACGCTCAAGGGCAGCAAGGGCAACGACACGCTCGACGGCAGTCTCGGACAGGACTCCCTCGATGGCGGCAAGGGTAACGACTCGCTTTCGGGCGGGGACGGCACTGACAAGCTGAAGGGAGGCGCCGGCAAGGATTTCTTCGCGTTCGACACAAATTTGGGCGCAACCAACATCGACACCATCGCTGACTTCAACATCAAGGACGACACGATCTCTCTCGACAACTACTACTTCGTCGCGTTCCACAAGACCGGTGATCTCGCCAAGGGCGCCTTTGCGGCCAATGCGTCTGGTCTAGCCAAGGACAGCTCCGACCGCGTGATCTACGAAAAGGACACTGGACGGCTGTTCTACGATGCCGACGGGAAAGGCGGCGCCGATGGCATCCAGTTCGCTGTGCTGACGGACAAGCCGCACATCACCGCCGCCGACTTCGCCATCGTCTAGCGCTAGATTGGCTCGCCGCCGTCATCCTTCACCGGCCGGTTCGGTTTCGGCCGCAGGTGCTTGCGTTCGATCGACGAGATCACGCCGTGCAGCGTGCGCACTTCCCGCGCCGAGAACGCGCCGCGGCCCAGCATGGCGCGGAGATTGGTGATCACCGTCGGCCGCTTGTCGGGCGCGGTGAAGAAGCCGGACTCGTCGAGCGAGCCTTCCAGATGCTCGAACAGCCTTAGCAGCTCGCCCTTGGTCGCAGGCTCCGCCACCGTCTCGCTGAACAACAATTCCTTGCCGATGTCGGTCTGCCGCCGCCACTCATAGGCGATGATCAGCACCGCCTGCGCGATGTTGAGCGAAGCGAACGCCGCCTCGACCGGCAGCGTGACGATGGCGTCGCTGAGCGCCACCTCTTCGTTGTTGAGCCCCCATTTCTCGCGACCGAACAGGACGCCCGCCCCTGCGCCCGTCGCGATATGGGCGATCACCCGCTGCGCTGCCTCCTCGGGTCCGAGCACCGGCTTCTGCAGATCGCGCCGCCGCGCCGTCGTCGCATAGACCAGGGACAGATCGGCGATCGCCTCCTCGGTAGTCGCGAACACCCGCACCTTGTCGAGCACCTGCTCGGCCTTCGACGCCGTCGCGATCGCCTTCTCGTTGGGCCAGCCATCGCGCGGATTGACCAGCCGCAGGTCCCACAGTCCGAAATTGGCCATCGCCCGGGCGGTCGTGCCGATATTCTCGCCAAGCTGCGGCTCGCACAGGATCACCGCCGGCGACGGGCGAAAGTTGAACTGCTGCGATTTGTCGGTCCCGGCCATGCCCCGGCAGATACGTCCTAAGCCGCCCCGAGATCAAGCGGGGGCCTAAACGATGGCGAAATCGCCGACATCGAGCACTGGTTTGCCGCTGAGCGTCGCGAAGTGCACGGCCGCGTGCCCGCCCTTGCCGTCGTCGTCGTAATAGAGCTTGCCGCTCTTGGTGTCGTAGATGATCCGGTCATTGCGATCGTGCGCCTTCGTGGCCCCCTTATCGGCCCAGAATTCCTTGGCCTCGAGCGCCGCGCCGATCTTCTTGAAGATGTCACGATCAAGCCCGATCGTATCGCCCTGGACCGGCTTGAAGTCGGTGATGACATCGACATTGCTCGGCCCGAGCTTGGTCGAGAACACGAACTGATCCGCACCGGCCTTGCCCGTCAGCTTGTCCTTGCCGAGCCCGCCATCGATCCGCTCCTCGCCCTCGCGCGCCTTGATCGTGTCGGCCTTGCTTGAGCCGAAGATGTGGGTGTCGACGGCGAAGCCGAAATAGCCCTTCTTCTTGCCGACCTCGAGATAGTGCTCGAGACCGCTGTCGTACGTGTGTGCCTTCACCGCAGCCTTCGCGCTGGCATAGGTGTGGAGGTAATACTGCTCATTGAAGCCTGCGGCGCCCTTCAGCGCTGGGTCGGTGTAGCTGGGCCCGGTGTAGAACTTGGTTGTACCGAGCATCAGGAAGTCGCTCTTTTTGCCCCATGAGGGCTGGCTGCGCCGGCGGCCACATGGAGGTATACATCCATGATGCCGTCCTCGTTCGCATCGAGCACGGCTGAGGACATCTGCATGTCGTAGTTGGGCAGCGACGGCATCAGCGACTGCTTGATGGCGGTGAAGTGCGCGGCGCCATCGTTGAGGAACACGCGCGGCGTTGGATTCTCTCCAGCAAACCCCAACGCGTGATGACGATGTCGACGTGTCCGTCGCTGTTCCAGTCCATGAACTGGTAATCCTGGAACCGCGGCGCGAGATCGCTGCCGCCGTCCATTTTGATGTCGAGTTTTTCAGGACCATTTGCGCCGAACGTCATGAACTCGAGATGCGTCTCGAACGGACCGTTCAGCGTGACGATGCCATTTTTCACTGTGAGTGCGTTGGTCGATCGAACTCCGACGATGTCGAGACGACCATCGTCGTTGATGTCGATCGGCTTGATCTCCTGGAGGATGCCGTCCGTGTAAGATTTGCCATGTGCATCGGTTCGAACGACGTATTTGAAGCCATTGGCATCGGGCAGGAACTGGAACGGACCGTCGGTATAGTCGACAGGCAGTCCGACGACGTTGCCCTCGTTGTCGAGTTCGAGGACCCTCAGCCCGAGGTCGGTCAAATCACCGCCGCTCCCATAGGTGGCATAAACATCGAGGAGCTCGGTGACATTGTCCTGGTCGAAGTCGCCGAACGCCATGGCGCTGCCGCCGAGGCCCTGAAGCCATTTCTGGGTGAGCGAGCCATCTGCATTCTGGAGGTACAGAGCTGAGCCGTAGTGGCTGTGTGGGTCCTGCGTGAACCCGGAGATGATGAAGTCTTGCCTGCCATCGAAATTGATATCGCCGGTGGCGAAGGCGTGACCCCACGTCGTGAAATTGAGGTCCTGCTTAACGAGTCCGCCGTTCTTCGACATCAAGGCGAAGTGGGGCGCCGCAACGACGCTTCCAGGGTCTCCCTGACGGCCGCTCTCCCAATTGAGCGACATGGCGAGATCATCCTTGCCGTCGCCGTTGAAGTCGGCGACGGCGTATTTGCGGATGAGGTCGTCGAAATCGCCTTTTCCGGGGAGACTAGCGGTGCCGTCAGCAAAATTGCCCTTACCATCTCCGAGCAGGAGAATCATTCGGCCGGGCATCGGATCGGTCTCGACCTGTCCGAACTCCCCGGTGCTGAAGGTCGCGATGATGTCGGCGTGGCCATCGCCGTTGAAGTCGCCGACGGGGATGAACATGCTTGCACCACCCGGTTCGGTGCCAAGCTTCACAATTGCGGACTTGGAAATATTAGCCGTCCAGCCCTGCTTGAAATACTTCGTCGCCATGCGTGTCTCCCAGTCGGCGCCAGATAGGGGGGGCGCCGCCGGTATCCGCAAGACCCAAATCAACTATAGGCGATCACTTTCAGCAAGTTAATGGGTTCAGCCGCCGCCTCACGCCACCTTATGCCGCGACAGCTCATGCACCTTGGCGCCGCGCAGCCATTCGCGTGACAGCACCGCGAAGTGCAGTTCTTCGTCCCACTCGCCCATGAACAGCGCATGCTCGCGGTAGTGCGCTTCGAGCCGCATGCCCAATTGCTTGAGCAGGCGCGCCGAGGCTTCGTTCTCGCCAGCCGTCACGGCGTAGATGCGGTGCAGGCGGTATTCGCCGAAGGCGAGCGTGATCACCGCCTTCACCGCTTCGCTCGCAAAGCCCTGCCGGCGGAAAGCCGGGCCCATCGCAAAGCGGATTTCGCCCTGCCCGGCCGTCGCGTCGGTCCAGCGCAACGAGACGTGGCCCATTACCGCGCCGTCGGTTTTGCGCACCACGGCGAGCGTCAAAATCTCGCCCGGCCGGGTGAGACGGCGTTGCTTGCGCATCGCTTCGAAGGCGGTCTTGGCCTCCGATTTGTCGCGCGCTTTCCAGTCGAGATAGCGCTGCACTTCGGGCAGCGAATAATAGCCCAGCACGTCGTCGAGGTCGGAACGCTCGAACGGCCGCAGAATCAGTCTTTCGGTTTTCAAGGTCAGGTCGATGGTCATGTGACGCGCCCTCCGCTGCGCGTTCAGCCCTGACCCCTCAACGTCCCTTTTCCGGAACCAGTTCCGAGGCAAGCCACGGACCACGCGAACTAATTTTCCGGCTGGCGTCTCAAATCCGTCACGATTCCGGCGACGCGACGCGCGCACTAACTAGTGCGGGACGAACCACTCACCTTCGAGGATAGCATAAATCAGCTCCTCGTCCCAGCGGCCCTTCACCTGCAGGTGCTCGCGGAAGTGCGCCTCCCGGCGCATGCCCAGCCGCTGCATCACGCGCTCCGACGCACCGTTGCGCGCGTCGCACCGCGCATAGATCCGGTGGAGGCCCATCACCTCGAAGCCGAAGGCGAGCAGCGGCCGCGCCGCTTCGCTGGCAAAGCCCTGCCCGTGCGCGTCCGGATGAAAGATGTAGCCGACTTCGGCCTGCAGGTCCGGCACGCTGCGCCAGATCAGCGAGACCTCGCCGATGAGCCGCGCATCCTCCAGCCGCTCGACGGCGAGGATCACCTTGTCGCCCTCGCCGCTGAAGGCGATCTGCCCCGCCCTGAGCCGCACGGCCTCGGCGCAGTCCTCATGATTCATCGGCCGGTCGAACAGATATTCCGATACATCCGCGCGGCTGCGATAGGAGAACACCGCATCGACGTCGCCGCGGCTGAACGGACGCAGCAGCAGGCGCGCCGTGACGATCGGATAATCCGGTGCAAACTGCACACTGGCCGGAAGCGGCACCTGGCTACTCATGGCAGCGGCGTAATCCTCCGCTGCGGCGGAATCAACCGGCTTGCGGCGCAACGCGACCCGGTGCAGCCTTCCGCCATGGACCGCAAACCCCGCCCTACCGTCGACCTCGCCGCCAATTGCGCCTGCGGCGCCGTCAGCGTGCATTTCGCCGGCCCGGTCAAATCGATGTTCATGTGTTCCTGCGAGGACTGCCAGAAGGCAAGCGGGGGCGGCCACTCGGCTTTCGTCATCGCGCGCGCCGGCGACGTCACCATCGCCGGACCGCTCAAATCGCACGAGAGGGCGTCCAATTCCGGCGCAACTTTCCGGCGCTATTTCTGCCCCGAATGCGGCACGCCGATCTATGGCCAATCGAGCCGTGGCCCCGAGATCGTGTCGATCCCGGTCGGCCTGTTCGGCGCGCAGGCGGCGGCATGGTTCGAGCCCAACCAGCTGATCTTTGCCCGCAGCCATCGCGACTGGGATACGATCGCGGCCGAGTTGCCCCGCTATCAAACCTATCGCGGCGAGGAGCCGGCATGAGCGCCCATCCGACCGTGTTGTTCGTCCACGGCGGCGGCGAGGATTCCTATGCCTGGGACAAGAAGATCGTCGATCGTTTGCAGCAGGAACTCGGTGCCGATCTGCCGATCTCGTTTCCCTTGATCGACGGCCTCGAAAGCCTTGATGCGGAGGCCATCACCTCCGAGCTCGGCGGCCTGTTGCGCAGCCTCCCCGCCGGCGCAATCGTCGTCGCGCACTCGGCCGGCGGAGCGGCGGTCCTCGAGCTTTTGTCGGCAGGGCTCGATCCCGCGCTCCGCCACCTCTTCCTCCTCGCGCCGCCCTACACCGCTACCGACGGCGAGTGGGGCGACGAAGAGTCCGCCCTCCCGGCCGACTTCGCCGATCGTCTCCCCAAAGACCTGCCGGTCACGATCTGGCATAGCAGGGACGACGAGTTCATTTCGCCCGACAGCGCCCGGCGCTACGCCGAAAAACTTCCGTCGGCCAATGTGCACTTCCTCGACGGCTACGGCCATCAGTTCACCAAATCCCTGGCCTTCCTCGCCGATGCTGTCCGCGGAGCAAGCAAGTGACCGCCGCATCGGATGCACTCGGGGCACGGCTCCGTCCGCTCCTTGGCAAGAAGCCCGGCATCGTCGAAAAGAAGATGTTCGGCGGCATCGGCTTCATGCTCCAGGGCAACATGGTGATCGGCACCACGGCCAAGGGCGCGCTGCTGGTCCGCATCGACCCCGCCAAGGCCGACGACGCCATCGCCCGCGGCGCCGCGCTCATGCATATGGGGCCGCGTGTCATGTCGGGCTTCGTCAGCGTCGATGTGACGAAAGTCCCCGACGATGCCGCGCTCAAGGTCTGGATCGCCTACGCCACAAAGTACGTGAACACGCTGCCGCCGAAATGAACGAGACGATGATCGACCCCCAACAACGCTGGCGTGCAGCGCTTGCAAACACCTACTTTGCCTCCAGCGCGGCGCTGCTCCTCGGGGTGGCGCTCGCTTCCTTCGTCGTTCCCGAGCAGTTGGGCAATTTGGCGATTCAGTTCATAGGCCTTGTGCCACTGCCCGGCGCGATAGTGCGTTCGATGGACTCCAACTACGCGATACTCGCGGGCCTTGGTTTCGCCGGCTACGCGGGCGGCTTCCGCGCGCTACAGTTGGTCGCAATTTTGTTGCTGCCAATCTCTCTGCTCGCCTCGAGTGCGCTTGCAATAGTGTCGCCGGCCAAGCCCGGATCGGTTCCAATGGCATTCGTTATGCTCTTGGTTGGTGTCTGGGTCATCTGGTGGTGCTTCCTCGGAGGCGACTTCTACTCAGCTCACGACCAGGATTTCACTGGCATGCTGAGGCCGCCTTGGGGAACGTTTCTATACAGCATGACATGCTGGGCAAATCCGCTCCTCGTTGCAGTGCCATTGGCGACACTGGCGAAGCGGTTGAGAGGACCAACTCACTAGTGTGAGGACGCGCCGCATCGAAGTATTCTGGAAGGAGCCTACGTGAACGAAACCATGGCTCACCTCGCCGAGCGCATCCGCAGCCTCGTCGGCGACGATCCGCGGATCACCGAGAAGACCATGTTCGGCGGCCTCACATTCCTCCTCAACGGCCGTATCCTCGTCGGCACCAAGAAGGACGGCCGCATCCTTGTCTGCGTCGGCAAGGAGAACGCCGAGACCGCCGCGGCACGCCCGGGTGCAATCGCCATGGTTCACAACGGCCGCACCATGACCGGCTTCTTCTGGGTCGACGCCGACGCCATCGAGGACGATGACGACCTCGCGAGTTGGGTCGACTTCGCCCTCATGGCGGTCGGCAGCAAGCCGCCAAAGGAGGCGGCGGCTGCGAAGAAAGCGCCGCCCAAAACTGCTTCAAAGCGTAAGCCAGCCTAACGACACTCCGTATCCAGCTTGGGCGCCAGCCATTCGAGCGCGGGAACGATCGCCTGCTGCCACGTATCCCAATAGTGCCGACCTGCCCCGATCCGCAGCGTCGTATCCGCACCAACCTGCCGGAGCCGGTTGTGGAATGCCGCGGACGCCTCGATGAGATCGGGGAAATCGGCGTCGCCGATGGTGAGGTAGAACGCCGGTTTATCTTTCAACGGCCGCAGCTGATTGATCTTCGCGAACGGGCTGCCGGCGTTGAAGCGCTTGGCGTCGAATGGATTGCCGAAAATGTTGCGATAGAGCTCCGAGATCCAGCCGCGGCGCGGATCGCCGGTGACCAGCGGCTGGTGCAGCGCGCCCGAAAAGCTGAGGCCCGCCACGTAGAGTTCGGGATAGTCGAGCACCTGCAGCATCGCGCCCGAACCGCCCATAGACAGCCCGCCGATCGCCCGGCCCGTCCGGCACGCGGCCGTCGGCAGCGAGGCATCGATGGCGGGCACGAAATCCTTCGCCAGCGCCGTCGCGACGAGCCCGAAGCCGCGCTCGTCCGGATTGTCGACATACCAGCTGTCGCCAAAACCCGGCGCCACCACGACCATCGGCGGGATGCGCCCATCGGCCAGCGCCTGGTCGAGGATCGGCCCGAGATTGCCCCAACTGAACCAGTCGCCGTCCTTCCCGGTCATGCCATGCAGCAGATACACCACCGGCCAGCGTTCGCCCTCGGCGGGGAACGGGAACGGCTTGTAGATCGCGTATGGGATCGGCCGGCCGAGCGTCGGGCTGTCGACGTTCAGCCCATACTCCACGGTCCCCGCCCCCAGCGCCGGCGCAGCCAGCAGCATCGCGCCAAACAGCGCGCCAACCAGTCGTCTCAATCTAGATTCCCCCAATTCGGAAAAGCTTTTCCGACTTGCTACCTTGCTTGATCGACCAAAGCCGAACAAGCGCACCTTTCGTCGCGGCCGGCGAGCAGCGGACTATTCGTCCTTGGCCAGCACTTTCTCGAGCTGCGTGAAGTACTCCGGCCATGCCTGCTGCGCGCCCTGGTATGCGAACTCCTGGTCCGGACGGAAGCCCGCCTGCTCCATGCGCAACAGCGTGCCGGTTGGTATCGGCGTCAGCGTCCAGGTGACGACGCTCTCGAGGCCGAACGCGTCCCAGCTGTAGGACAGCGTCGTGTGTGGCGCCGTCTCGATGACCTTGCACGCAACCGCGCCCCACTCCCCGCTCAGCGTGAAGGCGTGGTCGACCACCGGCTTGAAGTCGGTCTTCATCAGCCACGCCTCGATCAGATGCGGCTGCGTCAGCGCCCGCCAGATCTTTTCGGGCGGAAACGCGATCTCGCGTTCGACGACGACAGTGCGCAGTTCGGTCGATTGGTCGGCCATTGGTCCATCCTGAGCGTCTAGCCCGCGCGGCCCGAACGCCACCTCGGCGCATAGGGTTGCACGAACATGTAGAGCCCGCTCAGCATAAGCCAGAAGAGCGGCGGCAACGGCAAGTAGTAGAGCCACGGCGTCGGCTGCCCGATCGCGAACGACACCACATTGGCGATCACGATCAGCACGGATGTCATAGCCACCCAGCGATGGCTTGTCCCGCAGAAACTTGCTCATTGTCCTAGCTCCGTGATTGATCAATAGCCGTCTGGCTATGGTTGTATCCATAGCTAACGGGCTATCGATCTGTCAAGGCGGTGCGAGAAGTGGTAGCCTTGCCGGTCCCTCGGCCGGATGGTCTGGTGACGCGCGAGTCTCTCCACACCGGGATCTTCCATGCGAGCCGTCATCATCGGCGCCGGTATTTTTGGCGCCAGCGCCGCATATCACCTCGCGCGCGAAGGCGTAGAAGTCCTCGTCATCGACGCCGCCCATCCCGGCAAGGCGACGTCGGCCGGCGCCGGCATCGCCTGCCCGTGGGTCGAGGACGACACCGACACCGACCGCTACCGGCTCTGCATCGCCGGCGCCCGCTATCATCGCGAGTTGCTGGCGCAGCTCGACCAGCAGTTCGGCACCGATATCGGCTTCGCGGCCGTCGGCGCGCTGGTCCTCTCCGACGATGAACAGCGCCTCGCGACGGTCGAGACAAAGCTGCGAGCCCACCTCGATGACGCGCCCGAGATCGGCACCGTCACCCGCGTCTCACCATCCCGCGCGCAAGAGATGTTCCCACCTCTCCGCTACGGCCTCTCGGGCCTCAGCATCAGCGGTGGCGCACGGGTCGATGGCCGCCTGCTCGCCGCGACGCTCCTCCGCGCCGCAGTGGCCGCCGGCGCGCGAATCCGCCAGGATCATGCCAGCCTGAAGCGCGAGGATGGGCGGATCGTCTGTCTCGACAGCAATGGCAATTCGCTCGAGGCCGACGAGATCATCGTCACCCCCGGCGCGTGGGCGCCGCACATCCTCGCCCCCATCGGCATCGAGCATCCAATCACTCTCAGGCGCGGGCAGATCACCCATCTCGGGCTCAATGGCGTCGACACGCGCAACTGGCCGGTCGTGCTGCCGCTCAACAGCCACTACTTCGTGCCCTTCGACGATTCCCGCATCGTCGTCGGCGCGACGTTCGAGGCGGACGTCGGCTTCGATTACCGCGTCACCGCCGCCGGCCAGCAGGAAGTGCTCAACCGGGCGCTGGCGATCGCCCCCGGCCTCGCCGACGCCACCATCATCGAGACCCGCATCGGCTTCCGCCCCTTCGGCCCCACCGACCGCCCGATCTTCGGGCGCGTCCCCGGTATCGCCAACCTGATCCTCGGCAACGGCCTCGCCGCCACTGGCCTCACCATCGGTCCGTTCTGCGGCAAGCTGCTCGCCGACGTCGCAATGGGCAGGACGCCGGAGTTCGACCTCGCGCCCTTCGCGCCGGCGCGGCTATAGAATCCAGATATCGGCAGCGGTGATGTGCGGGTGGCCGCTCAGCGTGGCGAAATGCACGCGGGCGGCCGGGCCGGTGCCGTCGGTATCGAAATAGAGCTTGCCGCTATCGGTGTCGTAAAGGATGCGGTCGCTGTCATCGTGCGCCAGCCCGCTCTTGCTCTTGTGAAACATATCCGCCGGAATTTGGAAGTTCGAGCTGGGGAGGTAGACCGGGAACAGTCCGGTGAACGCGTTCTGCCAGATCTTGATCGTGTCATCGGCCGGCTTGAAGTCGTGGATGGTGTCGGGCTTGTCGAACTGCGGCGTGGTGAGGAACAGGAACGAGTCCTTGCCGGTCCCCCCGTAAAGCTGATCCTTACCGCCCCACCCCGCGAACACGTCGTCGCCGTCGAGCCCCTTGATCGTGTCGTTGCCGCTTGAGCCCTCCAACCCGTTGTCTAGGGAATTGCCGGTAAGCGTGAACTTGCGGGTTCCCGACGCGCTGACCGACTCCACGTTCTTGCCTAGGGTGTAGTCGATCTTGGTGAACACGGTGTCGTGGCCCTGCCCCTTGGTCTCGACAACCTTGTCCTTCTTGTTGTCGACCCAATAGCGGTCGTCGCCCTTCCGGCCGATCATCGTGTCAGCCCCCGCGCCACCATCGAGCGTGTCGTGCCAGAAGCTGCCGCGCAGCGTGTCGTTGCCTGTGTATCCGGTCAGCGAGATCTCCGCGTGCTCGCCCGGCGTGTTCAAGACCGTAGTTACGAGCGTGTCGAGCGTCACCGACGACATCGACGTGATCGGATAATACTGGTTAGCACCGTCTCCGGATTGAAGGTCGACGCGCGCCAAGTAGGAGCCGTTCTTCTCGTCAATCGCATTCCAGCCCTCGAACGAGCCATGCAGATCGGTGCCATCCACGCTCGGTTGAATAGTCGAGTATGGAATGATGTCGTAAGTCAGATAATTGCCGAACTTGTCCGTCGGTGGATTGAGGTCCCCGTGACGGATGATCTTGGTGTAGTAGTACGCCTCGGTGACGTTTACGTACGGCACGCGTGCAATGACGTGGTGCGTCGAACCGGGGAATGCGTACTTGGTGTCCGTCCCTCGACTTGTCTCGACCTTAACTGTGATAACAGTCATCGTCCCTTCCCCCGCGTGCCTCAATACTTAGCACGCTGGCGAACGACCTGCAGATGGCAAATCAACTTATCTGCAAGCTCGTCAGATTACCGAGAACACCAGCGACGCATTGACCCCGCCGAACCCAAACGAGTTCGACAACACGTGCTTCAGCGCCTTGGGCTTGGCCTTCAGCGGCACCAGGTCGAACTGCTTCGCCACGTCTTCAGGATCGACCAGGTTCAGCGTCGGCGGCACCGTCTGGTGCCGCAGCGCCAGCACCGCGAACACCGCCTCGATGGCGCCCGCCGCGCCCAGCATGTGCCCGGTCGCGGACTTCGTCGACGACACCGCCAGCGTCTGCCCGCGATCGCCGAACACGGCGCGGATGCCGTTGATCTCGGCATTGTCGCCGACCTCGGTCGAGGTCGCGTGCGCGTTGACGTAGCCGATATCGTCGGGCTTCAGCCCCGCATTGCGGATCGCCTGGTTCATCGACACCTGCGCCCCTGCCCCGTCCGGTGATCCGGACGTCAGGTGATACGCATCCGCCGACGTGCCATAGCCCGCCGCAATCGCCAGCGGCGTCGCGCCGCGGGCCAGCGCATGGCTCAGCCGCTCGATCACCACCACGGCGGCGCCTTCCGACAGCACGAAGCCGGCATGCGCCTTGTCGAACGGCCGCGAGGCTTCCGTCGGCCGGTCGTTGAAGCTGGTGTTGAGCGCCCGGCTGGCGGCGAAGCCGCCGATCGAGATCGGGTCCACGGAACCCTCCGCGCCGCCGCACACGACCACATCCGCCTCGCCGGTCCGGATCAGCCGCATGCCGTCGCCGATCGCCTGTGCGCTCGCGGCGCAGGCCGTCACTGGCGCGCCGATCGGGCCCTTGAAGCCGTATTTGATCGAGATCCAGCCCGCCGCAAGGTTGGCGAGGAACGAGGGTACCGTGAACGGCGACAGCCGCCGCGGACCCTTGTCGCGGATCGTATCGACCGCCTCGGCCATCACCGGCGAACCGCCGACGCCCGTGCCGATGATCGTCGCGGTCACCGCCTGCTTGTCCGCCGTGTCCGCCACCCAGCCCGACTGGGCCAGCGCCTCCGCGGCGGCGACCAGTCCGTACTGGATGAACAGGTCCATCTTCTTGATGTCTTTTGGGTCGACCACCGTCGTCGGATCGAAGCTCTTGGGCACCAGCCCCGCGATCTTGGCGGCGAAGTCGCTGACGTCGAAGCGGTCGTTCATGACGATGCCGCTCCGCCCGTCCAGCAGCGCCTGCCAGTTCGCCGCAACGCCAACGCCCAGCGGCGACACGGCGCCCATGCCGGTAATGACGATCGGATCGGTATCGGGAGCCATGGAATGTCCTTTTCAGACTTTGGAGAGTCGTTTCAGCGTGTTGATGGACGCATCGAATGTTTCGGATGAGAGTTCGGCGCGCAATTCGGCCTGGGCCTGCCGCCACAGCGGCAACAGTTCGCGGAGCAGTGTCGTGCCCTTCGGCGTCATCCGGGCGATGCGGCCCCGCCCCTCGGTGCCCGAAGTCACGAGGCCCATCTGCTCGAGCTTGTCGAGATTGCGTGTCAGCGTCGTCCGCTCAAAACCCTTGGCGTCGGCGAGTTGGCTCACGGTCGATTTCGGCAGCGTCTGGATGCTGCCTAGCAGCGACAGCTGCGTCGCCGTCATCCCATGCGGCCGCAGATAGGCATCATAGCGCCGCGTAATCGCGCGCGCCGCCATGCGCGAGTTCGACAGCATACACTGGGTGAAGTCGTCGGCCATGCCGCGTAGATAGTGTGTAGATACACGGTGTCAAGCCGCAAGCTGTCGGGACGGATGGCTGTGGAGCCAGCGCGACCGCCGACCGGCGCGCTGGCTTACTCGGCGGTCTCGCCGCCCTCCCCGAGCGCCTCGGGATACGCATAGCCAAGGTTCACCTCGGACACCGCGACCCTGGCCGCCAGCACCTCCGGCTGATCCGAGCGCAGTTCGACATCGCCCGAGATGGCGCTCGACACGTTTTCGGGCAGCACGTCGAGCGTCGGCGACAATTGCAGATTGAGGAAGCACCCGCCCGGCAGGCCGCTCAGCTTGCCCGTCTCGAAGCCGGCGCTCCCGCCATAGTCCCAGAAAAACCCGAACAGCCCGAACGGCTCGCCATTAATCGCCTGCACCTCTTCGATCGGCATGCCGAGCTTGACGCCGCCCGGTCCGCTGTCGCCCGGCGCCAGCGTCACGCCAGCGAGATAGGCGATGTTCTCCTCATCCCACCAGCGCACCTGCATCGTGCGCGCGGCGTCGCCGGGATAAATCGTCGTCGCGATCATCGTGGTGCCCTCGGGGCCCGGCACTTCGCCGGTCACGACATTGTCCTTGCCGAACGCCGTCTCGATCTCGGCCAGCGTCGCGTTCTGGTTGAACACGCCCTCGCAATTGACCTCGTCGGCAATCGCAGGGGCGGCGCTGAGCATCAGCAGGGCGGCAAGGGCGAGGCGCATCATGGAACTCCATCCGGGTCGGCGGCATTCGTGCACACTCACCATGAACCTCATGTGAGCGCGCCCGCGACTCCGCTGGCGAATCTGCCCGCCGGCGAGTCACAAAACAAGCGTCAAACCCTGGTGCCCCATGCCCGCCTTCCTGCTGTCGCCCGCAGTGCTGCCGATCCTGCTGTTGATCGGCTCAAATATCTTCATGACCACCGCCTGGTATGGCCACCTCAAATACCCGTCGGCGCCCATGTGGATCGCGGTGATGGCAAGCTGGGGCATCGCGCTGGTCGAATACTGGCTCGCCGTGCCCGCCAACCGCATCGGCTACGGCACCTATACCGGCGCCGAGCTCAAGGCCATTCAGGAGGTGATCTCGATCACCATCTTCGTGGGCTTCTCGGTGCTCGTGCTGGGCGAAAAGCTCACAATCAACACCGGCGTCGGCTTCGCCCTCATCGGCGTCCGCGCCTTCTTCATCTTTAACGGGCCGTTCAAGTAGCGGTTGGCCGAGCGAGCCTTCTCAGGATCGAGCGGTCCAGAGCGCAAGAAAGACAGCATCAGCAGGGCCGGTTCACCCTGAGCGTACCGGCCAGCCGCTCGATCACCGGCGCCATCGCCGCGCCGTCGGCCTCCATGTAGCGCAGTTCATAGGCCGCGACCGACGCGCCGTCGCACAGCGCCACCAGCCCCACCGCCTGCTGCCGCGCACCGTCCACGGCGGCATAGCGCGCCCACTCCGGCGTCACGCTCCGCTCCGTGATCGCAAAGCCCTCGTCCTCGCTCGAGGCAATTGCCGTCTCGACCGCGGTGGCAAAATCCATCGGCGCCACGCTCAAGCCGAATATCGTCAGCGTCACCGTCGGGCCCTGGATAATCAGGCCCTCGTCGGTCTCGCGGCTCTCGCCCAGCCCCATCGGCACATCGACCGCATAGCCGAGCGCGCTGTTGTCATAGGCCCGCCAGTCCTGCGCGACCGTCGGCGTCGCCAGCAGCATCAATGCCAGGAGCAGTCCCCTCAATGCGTATGCCCCTCATGCTCGTCGTGATCGTCATGGTCGTGCGCATGCGGCGGTTCGTTCCACTCGGCCCAACTCTGCTTGAGGATCTGGTACGAACTCGACAGGAACAGCGCCGCCATCACACCCGCCACGATCAGGTCCGGCGCGCCCGAATTCAGCACAGCCACGAAGACCGCCGCCACCATCACCGCCACATTGCCGATCGCGTCGTTGCGCGAGCATAGCCACACCGACCGGATGTTGGCGTCGCCATCCTTGTAAGCGAACAGCAGATACACCGAGAGCAGATTGGCCCCGAGCGCCAGGAGCCCGATCAGCCCCATCACCTGGGCCTCGGGCACCCCATTCACGAAGAACTGGTACAGCGTCGACACCGCGATCCAGATGCCCATCGCCAACAGGCTCATGCCCTTGAGCAGCGCCGCCCCGGTGCGCACCCGCGGCGGCCGCCCGATGGCCCAGAACGAGAGCGCATACGTCGCCCCGTCCGCCGCGAAATCCAGCGCATCGGCCTGCAGCGCCTGCGATCCGGCAAGGTGCCCTGCGGAAAACTCGACGACGAACATCACGACATTGATCGCCGTCACCAGCATCAGCCGGCGCTTGTAGTCGTCGTTCATCCCGTCGAACGTATGGGAGTGGTCGTGCCCGGCGCTCATCGAAGTCCCTATGATTCTCTGCGTCGGCCCCCTACATAGAACCTCTAGCCACTAGAGCTTCAACCCCATTAGGGGTGTGACTTTCGATGCGGCCAGACAGGTGCCTCGAACCCGCAGTCGGCGCATCCCTCCCATCGGGGAGGGTGGATCGGCGAAGCCGGTGGGTGGGGGCTAGCCGCAAACTCGGAGCCGCGCATGCGCACCCTCGACTACTCCATCGGCGAACTCGCCTCCGAGACCGGCGTAAAAGTGCCCACCATCCGCTATTACGAGGGCATCGGCATTCTTCCGCCGCCGCCGCGCACGGAAGGCAACCAGCGGCGCTACGACGCCTCAGCCCTTGAGCGCCTGCGCTTCATCGCCCACGCCCGCGCCATGGGCTTCCCGATGGGGGAACTGCGCGCCCTGCTCCGCATCGCCGGCCATCGCGACGCGCCGTGCGACGACATCGACGCCCTCGTCCGCGCCCGCCTCGTCGAAGTGGAAGACCGCATCGCGCGGCTGACGGCGCTTCGCGGCGAATTGAAGGGCATGCTGTCGAGCCACCAGCACGGCACCGTCGCCAATTGCCGCGTCGTCGAAGTCCTCTCCGACCACGACCACTGCGCCCACGAGCATTGAGGCCGATTAGCGCCGCAGCAGGTCGTTCCACACCCAGCCGCTGCGGCCGCGCGCATCCACGACTTTCGACCAGCCCTTGCTGGTCTCGGTCACGGTGACATCCTCGCCGCTCGCCAGCGAGAACAGCACGTCGCTGCCGCCGGTCTTGGGGGCCGAGCGCACATTGGCGCCCTGCCGGCCGACCGTCGCACTGCCGCCGCGCACCGGAGCGTAGGCGGAGGCGGTCGGCTCATCGTCGGCAACAGCTTGTTCTGCCGACGGCTCGCTGACCACCGGCACCTCGGCCTCGGCAACGTTAAGCTCCGCTGCGACCGGCGCCGGCTCCACCGAAGCCTCGGCAATTTGCGTCGGGGCGGGGGTGAGCACCGGCATCCCGTCCGGTCCGATCGTCACCGTGCGCACCTTGCGCGCCGTCAGTTCGCCCGGCGTCGCGACGAGGCCCACGTCGAGCGCCGCAAAAGTCTGCGCAATGAGATCGTTCTTGGTCAGTGCCGCCGGCTGTTGCGCCAGCATGGCGGTATCGATGGCGGCCATGGCCGTCGTCGCCCGCTCGACCGGCGCCGGCTCAATTTCCGCTACGAGTTCGGCGGATGCCTCCCGCTCGGCAACGAGAGGTGCATCGAGCGGCGCGAGAATCTCGCCACCCGGCACATTCGCCTGGCAGATCACGAACCCCGACCGGCACGCCTGCGGGATCACACCCGCCGCGAATCCGGCGAGTCCGAGAATGAAAGCTGATGCCAACCCGGCGCGCCACAGGGGGCTGGCGCCGATACGCGAGACTAGCGGTTGAGCCAATTACAAACTGCTCCTGGTTGCCCCGGTTCTCGCCACCGTGACTCAGTGCCCCCGCACCCAGTACGATCACAGACTCGTCAACGAGTGAGGCGAGAATGGGGCGGCACCTGTGCCGATCTCGGCCGCCCGCCACGCCTCGACGCGGAAAGCACTCACCGCGCTGGCCTCACAGCGCCGTATTACCCGCAGAACGCGGGGATGTCCAAGCCCTTCACCAGCCGCACATTGACGCGCTGAAGAGGGATGGGCTGACATCGTGCCCCAACCACGGAGCCCATCCCTCCCATCGGGGAGGGGGGACCACGCGTAGCGTGGTGGGTGGGGGCTAGCCACGGGCACTGAAGTTAGAGCGCCCCGCTCACGGCCCTTGCCCCACCGGCGTCCCGCAGTCGGCGTTCCTCTCCCGCCTGCGGGAGAGGGGGACCAGCCGAAGGCTGGTGGAGAGGGGTGCATCCCCACGATCGCGCAAGCGGCTCCCCCCTCCATCACGCTAGCCGCGTGGTCCCCCTCCCCCGTAAACGGGAGAGGATTCCCGACTGCGGGCATCGCGTTCAGGAACCAAAAGTTCCACCCGGAGACGCCTG
>JBKJTB010000123.1:0-3507 GCA_046594305.1 Devosia sp.
CAGCCACGAGCCGAACTCGCGGCTGACCAGCACGGTGTGCTTGCCCTGCCAGCCGATCCCCGCCGCTTCCGCCAGCGGCTTCTCCATCACCGGTGCGGTGTCCACAAACACCTTCGCCTTGGCGCCCGTCCGCGCCCTGAGCAGCCCCGCGATCTCCTTGAGCCGCCCCTTGATGATGTCGTGATAGTCGCGATTGCGTGCATAGACCGAGATCGTGCCGCGGTCGCGCTTGCTCAGCGTCTCGAGCGGATCGCTGTCAGGCCCATAATTGACCCCGAGCATGATGACCGAGCGCACCCCGCCCCACAGCGCGCCGGGGCTGGCGCGCCGCTCCGCCGTCTCCGCCATCCAGGCCATGTCGCCGTGCCAGCCTTGGCCGAGCGCAGTCTCGAGCTTGTGTTTGAGGTCCGGCCGCGAGTCAGCCGAGGCGACACCGAACGCATCGAAGCCGAGCGACTTCGCGCGCACCCGAAGCTCGTCCGCGATGCCGCTATTTGCCAGCAATATCCCGTTCCATCAGCATGCGGATGTAGCGCGTATAAGGCATGCCCTGCGCCTTCGCCCGGTCCTTCACTGCATCGAGCAGAGGCTGCGGCACCCGCATATTCACCTGCGCCTCCTTCTTCTCGAACTCGAAGTGCATTCGTTTGAATTGCGAGAAGTCGAGATCCGAAAGGTCCTGCATTAGGAACGCCTCGGCCTCTTCGTCGGTGGTCAGTCTCGGAACTTTTCTGCCGCCAGAGGTGGTCATGGCATTCTCCTCGCGCGCATCAACTCTCTCAGTCGTCATCCCCGGGCTTGACCCGGGGACCCAACCGGACCGTCAGCACGCCCGTAACGCTTTGCTGGGTGGCCGGGTCAAGCCCGGCCATGACGGATCCGTGGGCATCGCCGGACAAGAAATGTATATACAAATGTCTAGCTAAAAATCAAGGTCCGCATACCCCGCGTGGGGGGGCATGCCGCCGACGCGGTCGTTGAGCAGCGTCCGGAACGCCGGGCGCGATTTGATCCGGGCGTACCAGTGGCGGACTTCCGCTGCGGTTTCCCAGTCGATATCGCCGAGGTAGTCGAGGCAGCTCAAATGCGCGGCGAGGGCAAAATCGGCCAGCGACATCGCCTCGCCCGCCAGCCACTGGCGGGTGGCGAACAGCCAGTTGAAATAGAGCAGATGCTCGACGAGGTTGGCCTTGGCGACCCGCAGGATCGACGGATCGGGAGTCGCGCCCGGCCGGTCGCGCTTCAAAATCTTCTCCTCGACGACGTAGCGCGTCACTTCGTCGTTGAGTTTCAGCAGCACCCATTCGCAGAGCCGCCACATCTCCGTGCGGTCCTTGGGTTGGGCCGGAAACAGCCCAGCCACGGCCGCCGGCGAATAGCGGTCCTCGATCGCGTGGATCACCGACAGGACGCCGACGGCGTTGGGCTGGCCCTCGTCGACCAGGATCGGCACCGTACCGGCCGGATTGAGCTCCAGCAGGTGCGCGTCGCGCGCCCACGGTTTGATGTCCTCGAGGTCCACTGCGACGCCATATTCGGCGAACATCAGCCGCGCGAGGCGGGAAGCGGGGTCGAGCCGGTGATGGAGGAGTCGAGGCATGACGCTTGGGCTTTGGTCCAATTCTGGCGCGGTCGCGCAAATCAGCTTAGACGGAACGGGGTTTTGGGCCCCGCGATCAGTAGGAGATCAGATGAACGGCGATCAAGGTATTTTTGTGCCGGCGCTCCTCGGGATCATCGAAGGCCTTACCGAATTCCTACCGGTGTCCTCCACCGCCCACATCCTGCTGGTCGGCCATTTCCTCGGCTTTGTGAGCCCCGGCCGGGTGTTCGAGGTGCTGATCCAGCTGGGCGCCATCCTTGCCATCGTTGTGGTCTATTTCTGGCGATTGGTCGGCATCGCCCGCGATGCGCTGGCCCGCAAACCCGGTGCCTTGCGCTTCATCCTGGGCGTCGTCCTCGCCGCTGCGCCGGCCGCCGTCGCCGGGGTGCTGCTGCACGATTTCATCAAGGGCTACATCTACGAATCGCCGCTCATCATCTGCGTGGCGCTGATCGTCGGCGGGCTGATCCTGCTGTGGGTCGATCAGCTGAAGCTGACGCCGAAATATTCCTCGATCTACGAATACCCGCCGCTGCTCTGCCTCTATATCGGCCTGTTCCAGATGCTGGCGCTGGTCCCGGGTGTCTCGCGCTCGGGCGCCACCATCGTCGGCTCGCTCCTGCTCGGCACCGACAAGCGCTCCGCCGCCGAGTTCAGCTTTTTCGTCGCCATCCCGCTGATGGCCGGCGCCTTCGGCTACGACCTCTACAAGAACCGCGAGCTGATCACCTCCGAGCTCGGCATTTCCGTCGGCATCGGCTTTGCCGCCGCCTTCATCCTTGCCTTCATCGTCGTGCGCTACGCCCTCGACTTCATCAGCAAGCACGGCTTTGCGCCGTTCGCCTACTGGCGCATTTTCGTCGGCGCCATTGGCCTGTGGGGCGTGCTGCTGTTCCGCCAGTAAGCGGAAGCGGTCACTCCAGCCAGTTGGTGATGAACTCTTCCGACTGGTGGATGCAGATCATCTTGATGCGGATGTCGCTGAGCACAGTGAATTTGTGCGGCTCGTCCGGCCCGACATAGACCACATCGCCCGGCCCGGCCTCCCGCGTCTCCTTGCCGTCCGAAAACGCGATGCGGCCTTCGACCACCACCCAGGTCTCGCCATAGGGGTGGGTGTGGAGGCGCGGACCAGTGCTGGGCTGCATGTGCTCGAGCAACACCGTCACCTTGGCGCCGTAAGGCTTGCCCTCGAGCTGGGCGACGTTGGCATCGCCCGGCAGCCACTGGCCGGTCGACACGATCTCCATCAGGCCGTCTGCCGGTCGAATTGCCCGTTCGCCGAGAACCGCCAGATGTAGCTGGGCAGCACCGCGTCGATCGGGCGCGGCACGATCCCCATCCCCGGCAGCGTCCGCTTGTCCTTGATTGCCTCTGATGACACCACATTGTCGATCCCGAGCAGCGTGATCTGCTCGCCGGTCACCAGCGGCTTGGGTAGGATACCCATCGGGAACGCCAGGATCCTGCCGACAAAGCTCGGCAGCGGCAGGATCGGGTTGGTGCGGTTGGCGCCCTTCAGCACGCGCTCGACCAGCGTGCGGTTGGCCAGCACTTCCGGCCCGCCGAGCTCATAGACGTGTCCCGCCTTGAGCTTGCCCATCACCGCCTGCGCAAAAGCTTCGGCAACGTCGCCGACATAGACCGGCTGGAATTTCGTCTTGCCGCCGAACAGCGGCATCACCGGCAGCATGCGCGACAGCAGCCCCAGCTTGTTGAAGAATTCGTCGCCCACCCCAAAGATCACCGACGGCCGAAAGATGATGGCCGACGGAAACGCCGCAACCACTTCGGCCTCGCCCATGGCGCGCGACCGCGCCAACAGGCTCGGTGAGTTCGGCTCGGCGCCGATCACCGACATGTGGATGAGCTTGCTTGCGCCCGCTGCCTTCGCCGCCTCGGCG
>JBKJTB010000224.1:0-5906 GCA_046594305.1 Devosia sp.
GGATGACATGGTGCTCGTCGACGACGTCTATGAGGTCTACGAGATGTGGACGTCTGGCGAGGGCACGTATTCGCGGAACAGGACGGAGTTGATGATCGACCTGGCGACCACTCTACATAACGTTCGGGTCACTCAAACGCGAAAGCTCCCGCGACCTCATACCTATAGGGGCGGCGAGTATCGCCCGCGCGTTCTGCAGGGCGTGAAGAGCGCGCGTCTGCCCGGACGGTAGGGGACAGTGCCGGCACGGAGCTGGCACGGTGGGCGCTGGTGACGTTTCTTGCCCGGCACAGCGCGAGATTTCGCAGACTAGGCAGGTGGCACTGTGCCTTTTCAAGAACCGTGTTCTCGCCGGAGCCCCACCGCCTGTGCGTAGATCCTACTTAACCCTTAGTATGGAACTACCCTAAGCAAAGGCACGGTGACACCCTCGTCGACGGGCTGAAGAAGGCGGAACCCCAAGCGTTAGTTGCGCCGGCATTGGCTGTGCCTTTGCCGTGCCGGCACAGTGCCTTTTCCAAAGGGTCCTCCCCAGCAACGAGAGCGTTGAGGGTCGGCGCAGTCGCGCATAGGCAGCAGCTACAGAGAAATTATGCTCTGCTGCTCCTCCACGGCGCCGCCAGTCGGTACATCCTCCTGAAGGGTCGTCACTAAAGCCGAGCGGCAGTGAGGGCCTGGAGAGGCATCGCGAAAAGGGGACCTTGTAAAGCCTCGACATTTCCGAAGCTTACGAGGGACGTGAGAGGCATCGGCTATGCTCTTGCTTTCTCTATACTGCTTCCGGCAATCCTGCTGTCTCAGCGCCAAGCGGGCGCGTGTACGCGACGCTATCGCTTCGCAAGCATGCGGACCTCGCGGCCAAGCGCCTGAAGCTGTCGCCCGGCCCGTATATCGAGGATGGAGTCGTCATGGGTCAGGAGCCAGACTAGTGCATCGAGCTTGACCGACACACCTTGCAGATCGCTGGCGGGGGTCCGGCTAATCTGACTGACGAGAGCTAGAGTTTCCTCGATGACGGTCGACCACCGCTGCCAGGTTTGCGCATCTTTGCCGGCCCTTCGCTTCAGCCGCCCGACTCGTCCCTGAGCACCCCGCAGCTGCTTCCCGAGGGCCAGTAAGGCGCCGTCGTCCCTTGCTTGTCTCATGGTTGATGACCCCGATGCGCGAGACGGACAAGGGGGTGAGCCGCGAAGGAAGTCTAGCTGCTGTAGCCGGACGGCGCTCCGGCGTCGCGGACTTTGGTCTGGACCGGGAGCTCGTCTTCGAAAATGGGCAATTTGACTCCGATGCCGCCGGCGCTTCCGCTAAGCCTTAGAACATTCGATCTTATCGCCTAAATGACCGGCTTGACTACCAATAGCTCTCGATTTCAGTAGGTTAGCAGGAACGGGATTTCCCAATCATACTCGAGAGGCTCTGCTGCCGACGCCAAATTACCTCGACCGGACGGGGCGTTGCCGGAACTGCCGGCCGCTCCGGCAGTAGATAGTCTCGAAATTTCCTGTAGCTGCTGCCTCTACGCGCCCTGGCCGCCCCTCATGGCTCTCAAAGCAGGGGAAGGACCCAACCGAAAGACCTCAAAGCAAGAACGGCGTTCTTCGAGTTAGACAACCTCCTTGGGCGGCTCGAGGTCCCCTTCCGTCCAACTCCGAAATCATCATCCAGACTGAGCAAGCCTATGCAACTGGGTCGCGGTGCTCTCCTAAGTCGACGGGTCAGCTTTTCACGCCCTCCGCCCTGAAGCAGAACCTCGATACAGCTTTCACACGCCGCCTGAGGTAGGCAGTCGACGTCTTCCAAGGTGCGAGCCTCGCATTTCACGCAGCTCTTCAATTCAAATGATAGACGAGACCAGGTTTCGCTGCCTCGTGTAGCTGGTGCTCCCAACGAAAGATCTGACGCGATGCTAGCTGTGTTACCGAAGTTGACCGCGGGGTTGTTACTGACCACTAGGCGCGAAAAACCCCCGCCGCGCTATGTGCATGGGGGCATGCGGTCGGCAGGGGCTTAACGCTGGTAGGCAGCGCCTCGACAACCTTTGTAACCTGGCGATGGTTCCGCTCGTGATCCTAACGGCCTGCGTTGTGGTCTTGTACTGCGCGCCACGCCAGAAGGATGGCCGACGCTGATCGCTCGATGTCTTCCTCGGTGGTGGCATATGAGATCACTGACACTCGCATCACCCAGTCGCCGCGCCAGTTCGCGCCGCCGACAAAACATGTGCCCTCCGATTGCACACGCGCGATCACCGCCTCGGCCGCGGACTTTCGCACCGCCGCGTCACCCTCGCCAAAGACAACCACGAACTGATTGATCCACACCTCGTGGGGCACACAGACTCCCGGCTCTGCTGCCAGCCGATCAGCAAACAGGCGAGCTAGCACGCAGCAGCGTTCGACGAGGTCTCGCACGCCCGAGCGACCGAGCGCCTTGATCATGGCCCACACCGGAACTCCACGAGCCCGGCGGCTGAGCTCGGGGACGTAGGCAGACGGCACCCTGTCGCCCACCTCAATGGAGGGAAGATAGGTGGACCACTGCGTCATCGCGCGCTGATGCGCTTCCTTGTCTTTGACGATGGCGAAGCCGCAATCGTAGGGGACCTGCAGCCACTTGTGCCCATCGGTTGCCCACGAGTCCGCTTCATCAATTCCTTCTGTGAGGTCATGATAGCGTGACGTGGCGCGGGCCCATAGCCCGAATGCGCCGTCGACATGCACCCAGGCACCATGCGCGCGAGCCATAGGGATGATCTCGGCGAACGGATCGAATGCCCCGGTGTTGATCTGACCGGCCTGGGCGATGACGATGGTCGGACCACTGCAGGTCTTCAGTGCAGATTCGAGCGCCGGTGGGAGCACGCGACCCTGGTCGTCGGTCGCGATGCGGCTCACGCGGTTGTAGCCAAAGCCAATGATCTGCAAAGACGAGAACAATGAAGAATGGGCGTCGGCGCCGATCAGGACATTGACCGGTGGTGCACCAAAGAGACCCTCGGCGTCGGGGTCCCAACCAACGTTCAAAAGCACGCGCGTGCGCGCCGCTGCGAGACAAATCGCGTTGGCAACGGTCGCGCCAGTCGCAAAGCCGATTGCCGCTTCGGTTGGAAGGTCCAGCAGCTCGAGCAGCCAGCGCTCAGCGACAGCTTCCATCGCCGAGACTGCGGGAGTGGGGGTGTGGTACCCCGCGTTTTGACCCCAGGCGCTTACCATCCAGTCGGCCGCAACGCCCGCTGGATGGGAAGACCCCATGACCCAGCCGAAGAAGCGCGGCCCGGTGATGGGCATCAGTCCGCCGGCGGTGCTCGCGACCAGCTCCTCGAGGATTGCGTCAGCTGCGCTTCCCGCTTCCGGCAGCGGCGCCATCAATCGGTCCCGCATTTCGCGGTAGCTGCGAGGCGGTTTACCTGAACTGTCGGTGACAGAGGCACGATAGTCGGCCGCGTGCTGAGCGGCGCGGACCAGCAGCTTGTGGAGATCGTCCGTCATGTGCCCTCTCTATCGAGTCAAACCGATCCGACTCTCTCGCTACGCCTCGGCTCCCGGTGTGCTTGGGACCGGACGTGTGGCGCCAAGCCCTCGCGCCGGCGCGACCGCGCAAGATCGCGTGGATCAAGAGTATGTCAGAAGTGAAGGTAGACGCGAGCCGGACAAGTTGCCAGTCCTGCCACATGACGCGAACACCACCCCGGTGGGATGGTATCTGGGCAGAGGTTCGGCTCATGGCGATTTCGTTGATCGGCTGATTGACCGGCGTGACATAGGCCGGGCCCGCCTCATCACATCAGCGCGAAACGTCCTTGATGCGAGGCCAATCCGCCAGCGTTGTGCGATTGCCAGTCTGTTCGGTCGCGGCCATCATCTCAGACCGTCTGACGAGCATCTCCATGCAACTTCATGCTCGGCACACGAGTTCAGTAGCAGCCCGTGACGAGCTGTGTGCCGTGCTGTTTCGACCTTCTCCGGATCAGAATCTCCTCGCTATACGAGCGATGCTCGACAGCTGGAATGTGGAAGCCGACCACTTCCGCAAGGTAGCGCGGGCAGCCACTAGGGGCCAGCCCCCTACGGCACTCACCACCTACGCAGCCCTGGAGATGAAAGAGGCGCTCGAAGCGCTGCTGGCGGAAGTTGAAGAGGCGCTACAGTCGGTACCCCCGTTACACGCGATCGTTCCTGGATCTTATGCACGCCCAGGTGACCGCGCTCGCGCTTCTCAAGAGCGTCGAGAGATCATGCGACATTGGGAGTTTGCCTCCCGTCCCGATTGCCGGCCCGACCCGGATTTCGCACGATCTTCGATTAGCGGCTGAATGACGGACTGTAGGCGAGTTATACCAGGCCGAGGGCCCGGTCGTCGATTAACCGCCTCGAAAGTGCCCAACTAGAAACCAGCAGACGGTCGGAACCGAAGGGTCGAGCTGCGACGCGTTATGAGTTCCATGCGCCGCCCGGACGAGTGACTAGAAGTTCAATGACCGAGGTAGGTTTTCCAAACTCGAATTCCCTCGTGTCAGCCAAGCAATCTCAGAGTTGCAACGATCGCAGCCGCAGCTATCACCGCCAGGATCGAGATTTCCCACACGCCAAGATCGACCGTGAAAATAATCGAAGCCAAGATTGTGAGGATGGCCGCTATTGCCCCCACGCGTCCGATTTGAGTTTGCTTCGACATCTCGCCGCCGTTGCTGTTGAAGACCGTTAGACTGCCACGGAGTTGGGCGCAGTTAGAAGTTCTACCAGCACATAGAGAAAAGGCCCCCTTGCGGGGGCCCTTCCTGTGATGGCGACCTTGCGGTGTTACCATCTTGCCTGCGCTGATCAGGGGCGTGGCCAGCGCGGCGCTTAGCTCAGTAACGAGGGCGGCCACACTTGGTTCCGCTCCTGCAGAGGCCCCAACCACACATCCCACAGCGGGCTTGGCGACTCCAACATGTGCGTGGATCAGCGGCGAGGGCTGAACTTTCGCACGCGTGATCCTCCCCGTAGCCAGTCCGCTGGCTCTGCCCACCGTCCGCGGAACAGGGCGCCATCCAGGACGCTTCGGACCTCGGCACCCGCTCCGTGGGTTCCGGCATAACTGGTCGGCCGCGTCTTCCAGCCCAGCCTGAACGTCGGCCCTCGCTTGCCACAGATCGAGCAGTAAACCCGCTCCGACAACGCCTCGCGCCCCGCGTAGAAGTCGAACTCCCATCCGAGGCGCAGGATCGCCATCTCGATGCGCAGTGTTCCGGTGTGGGTACACTCCCAATAGTTTGAGCAGTCGCAGTCGATGACCTGATCGCTCTCGAGGAACTGCCGCAGAGTTCGGACCTGGAATGTGGGCATGGCTCAATGGAAGTTTCGGCCTGAGGGCAAGGCACGGCGCATGCTCTCGCGCTCCGCCTCCATGTCCTGCGCCTTGCTGGAACCGCGAGCACTGCCCCGCGGACCAGTCTTACCCTCATCAGCGTTGGCGATGGCAGCGTCCCCAAGGTCGTAGCCGCCCGCGATCGACACCAGCGCCGGTGTCATATCGAAGATCTCCTTCGCGATAACGTGAACGACGAGACCTTCCTTCTGAACCTGGCCGCGCACACCCATCATCCTGGAGCCAAGGACCACGCGCCGGAACTGCTCGAACACTTTTGGCCAGATGATGATGTTGGCGAGGCCGGTTTCGTCTTCCAGCGAAGCGAACACAACGCCACTCGCGGTGCCCGGCCGCTGACGAACCAGCACAACGCCAGCGGTGGTGACGATCCGGCCAGCGGCGATGTCGCGCAGTTGGCCGGCGGGCACGATGCCGTTCTGGTTAAGGCTGTCGCGCAGGAAGCTTACGGGATGCGCTTTGAGCGAGAGGCTCAGCGACCTGTAATCGTGGATGACTTCCTCGCCAGGGGGCATTGGCGGTAGGCCAGCATCGAC
>JBKJTB010000390.1:0-10174 GCA_046594305.1 Devosia sp.
GCGAGAACGCCTTCAAGACCGACTGGGCCAATTATACCCCGCCGAAACCGACCTTCCTCGGCACGAAAGTCTTCGACAGCTACGACCTCAGCGAACTGTCCCGCTACATCGACTGGACGCCGTTCTTCCAGGCCTGGGAGATGAAGGGGCGCTATCCGCAGATCCTCGAGAGCGAGGACCAGGGACCCGCCGCGCGTCAGCTCTGGGACGACGCACAGAACATGCTGCGCGAGGTGCTCCAGAAGAACTGGTTCCGCCCCAAGGCCGTGATCGGATTCTGGCCGGCCAATGCCGTGGGCGACGATATCAGGCTGTTCACCGACGAAGGCCGCAGCGAGGAGCTGGCGACGCTCTACACGCTGCGCCAGCAGCTGAGCAAGCAGAAGGACCGAGCCAATCTGGCGCTTTCCGACTTCATCGCGCCGACTGGAACGCCGGACTATATCGGCGCCTTCGTCGTAACCTCCGGGCTCGAAGAGCATCTGATCGCCGAGCGCTTCGAGCGCAAGAACGACGACTACTCCGCCATCGTCATCAAGGCGCTGGCCGATCGTTTCGCCGAAGCCTTTGCGGAAGCGCTGCACGAGCGCGTCCGCAAGGAGTTCTGGGGCTACGCCAAAGACGAAGCGATCCCCGTGGATGATCTGATCCAGGAGAAATACCGCGGCATCCGCCCTGCCCCGGGCTATCCCGCGCAGCCCGACCACACCGAGAAGACGACGCTGTTCCGCCTGCTTAACGCCAAGCAGCGCATCGGCGTCGAGCTGACGGAATCGTACGCCATGTGGCCCGGCTCGTCGGTCTCCGGCCTCTATTTCAGCCACCCCGACGCCTACTATTTCGGCGTGGCGAAGGTGGAGCGCGACCAGGTCGAGGATTATTCCAGGCGCAAGGGCATGGCCGTGCGTGAAGTCGAGCGCTGGCTCGGCCCGATCCTCAACTACACGCCGGTGCCGGAAAAGATCATCTCATGAGCACGCCGTTCGACAGGGCGTCTTCCTCGATCCCGGTGACGGTGGTGACCAATGGCGAGGCGCTCAAATTCGCCGAGCCCGGGGCCGCGCGGATCCACCTCGAGCCGGCGCTGCACGAGCATGATCCCGGCAGCGAATGCGTCGCCTGCGCGGCCCGCGGCGACATCCGCGCGCTGCTGTTCGACCTGCTGCAGCGCTCGCGCGAACCGGGCAACAATCCGGTGCTGTCGGTGCTCATCGATGCCTCCGATCTGCGCGACGCAAAATCCGTCATCGACCGGCTCGAAAAGGGCGTGGTGCCTGCCTTTGGGCTTCGCGACCACACGGTAGCGCGGAGCTTTCATCTGTCGAGGGTGATTTGACCCCTTCCGGCCCGGCGGCACCGCCCTCGCGCTGGCTTCTCCTCTTGACCCTTGCGGTCGTGGCGGTGTTCACGGTCCTGCGCTTCTGGGCCGCTGCAAGCCTCGATCTGCGGTCGGACGAGGCCTACTACTGGACCTGGTCGCAGCAATGGGTGCTGTCCTATCTCGACCATCCGCCGATGGTGGCCTGGTTCGAGAAACTGGGGATCGCGTTGTTCGGCAATAGCCCGTTCGGCGCGCGGTTCGCGCAATTGGTCAGTCTGCCGCTGATCGAACTGCTGCTCGCCGATATCGCCCGGTGCCGGCTGTCGAGCTGGAACGCCGCTCTGTTCGTGATCCTCGCGATGGAATGCACCCTCAACTACGGGCTCTTCAGCATCGTGGTGGAACCGAGCATCCCGCTGTTGCTGTTCGTCAGCGTGATCCTGTGGGCGCTGTGCCGGCTGGACGAGACAGATGACGCGCGCTGGTGGCTGCTGATCGGCGTCGCCGGCGGGCTGGCGCTGCTCAGCAAGTACATCGTGCTGCTTCTGGCGCCGGCGCTGCTCGTGTTTCTGCTGCTCGGCGCGCGGCAGCGGCGCTGGCTGCGCACCATCTGGCCCTACGCAGCCATCGTGGTCGCGGCCGCACTGTTCTCGCCGGTCCTCGTATGGAACGCGCGGCACGACTGGGCGTCGTTTGCGTTCCAGAGCGTGCGGCTTGGCGCCGGGCATGGGCTCAATCCGATCGATCCGCTGCGCTTCATCATCTACGAGACAGTGTGGGTCGGACCGGTGCTGGTCGTCGCGAGCATCGCGGCTTCCGTGGCTTTGCTGGTGCGGGCCTTGCGGCAGCGGCGGGCGTTCGAGGCGGCAATTGCGGTTGCTTTCCTCGTGCCGCTCGCTTTCCTCTTGATCCGCTCGCTGACGCTGCAGATCAATCAATCCTGGGCGTGGTTCGCCTGGCCACTGGGCATTCTCGCTCTCGCTCTGGCCCTGCCCTGGGGCCGTGCAAGGCGCGGCATCGGCGCGCTCGCTGCTGCAATTGTGCTGACCGGACTGCCCGTGGTCGGCGGGTTGCTCCTCCACATCGTCGCAGACCGCTCAGTGTGGTTCGAGCGCGGCGATCCGATCGGCCAGGACGCGGGATTTGACGCCGCGGCGCACCGCGTGCTGGCGCAGGCGCGCGACAGCGGTGCCCTTTGGATTGCGACTACCGACTACCGGACCTATGCCAATTTGCTCTGGCACATCGGCAACGACATCCCGGTCCTCCAGGTCAATGAGCGCGTCCGCTTCGCTGATTTTGCCGCGCGCGATCCGGCGAGCTTCGAGGGGCCGGCGCTCTATGTCCACCCGGGCAAGCCGCACGCTTTCATGCGCGGCTCGGATCTGACACCGATGCCGCCGGTGCCGGTCGTCTGGCGCGATGTCGAGATGCAGACGCTGTCGGTCGACCTCCTCGACGGCTACACGCCGGAATTGACGCCGCCCCCGGAGTCTCGCCGGCGCACCCGGTGAACTAGGGCGTCAGATCGCTCGGCGGGGTGAGCCCATTGATGAGGCTGGCCGTCGTCACGGTATTGGCGAGGAGGCAGGCGATCGTCATCGGGCCTACGCCGCCCGGCACTGGCGTGATCCAGCCCGCGACCGGCAGCACCGAGGCATAGTCCACATCGCCGACCATCCGCGTCTTGCCCTCGCCCTTTTCGGGCGCCGGGATGCGGTTGATGCCGACGTCGATTACCGCGGCGCCCGGCTTGATCCACTCGCCCTTGATCATCAGCGGCCGGCCCACCGCCGCGACTACGATATCGGCCTGCCGCACGATGCCGGGCAGGTCAGCCGTGCGCGAATGCGCGATGGTGACCGTGCAATTCTCGCGCAGCAGCAACTGCGCCATGGGCTTCCCCACCAGGTTCGAGCGGCCGACGATGACGGCATGCTTGCCCGTGAGGTTGCCGACGAAATCGCGCAGCAGCATCAGGCAGCCGAGCGGCGTACAGCTCACTGGCCCCGGCAGGCCGATCTGCAGCTTGCCGACGCTCTCCGGCGTAAAACAGTCGACGTCCTTGTCGGGTGAGATGGTGGCGATGATCTTGTTGGGATCGATGTGTTTGGGCACCGGCAACTGCACCAGGATGCCGTGGATAGCGGGATCGGCGTTGAGCTTTTCGACCAGCGCCAGCACCTCGGCTTCGGGCACAGTGTCCGCCAGCTCGTACTTCTCCGAGTACATCCCGACTTCAAGCGTCTGCTTGGCCTTGTTGGTCACATAGACCTGGCTTGCCGGATCATGCCCGACGATGACGACGGCAAGGCCCGGAATGATCCCGTGCTCCGCCTTGAGCCGGGCAACATGCCCCGCGATCCGGCCGCGCAGCCCCTCGGCATAGGATTTTCCGTCGATGATCTGTGCAGTCATGGGTCACCTCGCTCGATGGCGGCCCTATTTCACAGCGCGGCCCGTATCTCAACCCCCGCGGACGCAAGGGCGTCCTTCACCGCTCGCGCAAGGGCCACCGCGTCAGGCGTATCGCCGTGAATGCAGAGCGAGCGCGCCTGCGTGCGGACGATGCTGCCATCGACGGCCACGATCTCGCCGGTCTCGGCCAGTCGAACCGCCCGCGCCGCGATTTCCGCGGAGTCATGCAGCACCGCGCCCGGCATCTGCCGCGACACCAGCAGCCCGCCCGGCTGGTATGCCCGATCGGCATACGCCTCGCGGATGGTCCGGAAACCAAGCGACTCCGCCACCTCGTCCTGCGCCGAATTGTCGATGGCCAGCACCGCCATGTCCTGCACCAACCCCTCGATCGCCGCGAGGCAGAGCGCCATCACCGCCGGCTCCTCGGCCGCCATGTTGGCGAGCGCCCCATGCAGCTTCACATAGCGCACCGGCCAGCCCTCCTCCTCGGCGATCTCGACAAGCGTCCGAACCTGCAGCCGAACGCTGGCGTCGAGGTCTTCGGGCGGCATCACGAGGCGCCGACGGCCGAAATGGTCGCGGTCCGCAAACCCCGGATGCGCGCCGATGACGACCCCGCGCGCCTTGGCGGCCCGCACCGTCGCCCGCATCGTCGCGTCGTCGCCGGCATGCCCGCCGCAGGCGACATTGGCGGAGGAAACGATCTCCAGCATCGCGGCATCGTCGCCGACCCCCTCGCCCAGATCGGCGTTGAGATCGAGCCAGTTCACGCCCGCACCGGGAGGAAACTGACCGCCGTGCCCGGCCGCAACTGCGCAAAGCGGTCAAGATCGGCGGTGACGATCGTGGCGATCCGGGGATAGCCTCCGGTCGGCTGATGATCGCGCATCAAGACGATCGGCGTGCCGTCGCCGAGAATCTGGATGTCGCCGGGGACAATCGCATCGGACACGAGGCCGAGCTTCTGCTGGTCGCGGAACAGCCCCGCCGGGTCTTCCAGCTTGACGCCCATGCGGTCGAGGCTGGTGGTCACGCGGAAGGCGGTCTCGGTGAAGCGCTGTCGCAGTCCAGCATCGAACAGATCGGCGTGGATGCCCCAGATGACGCGCAGTGGCCCCTCCCCGCCCGACGCCTCGGGCGGCGGCGGTTCCGGCCGGCCCTCGCCCCCCAGCACGATACGGTCGCCAGCCTTCAGCGCCCTGCCCTTGTAGCCTCCCAGTCCCACCGTCACATTCGTCGACCGGCTACCCAGCACCGGCGCAATCTCGATCTCGCGGTCGAACCGCACATAACCATAATTGCCCGGTGCCGGCGGCAGTTCCACCCGCTCACCGGCCTTGAGCTCCCGCACCTCTGGTGTTGCCACCGTCAGCGGCCCATCCGCCTCGAACGCCAGCCCCTGCGTGAACTCGATCCCGGTCGAACCGGCGAGCAGCAGCGCAACCCCTGCCGCGCCAAACGCCCCGCGATCCATCGGCCCCGAGGCGCTGATGCCGTGGCGCAGCATGCCGAAACGCCCCGCATCCTGCAGCGTCGTCAGCGGCCCAACGCGGAGGATGGTGATGACAGTCACATCGCCACCGTGAACTCAATCGTGTCGCCGGGCGCGAATGCGGTCGGTGGTGTCTCGTCTGGATCAAAATTCTGGAACACTGTTCGTCCGATGACATGCCAGCCAGTCCGGATCGGCGTCGCAGTGATCGCCGTCTGCCCAGCGGCGAACAGCACTGTTCCCGCCGGCACCATCGGCCGCACCTGCTCGCGCCTTGGGACGAAAAGCGTAGGACTGTGGAAGCCGCAATAGACAAAACCCGGCGCAAAACCAGTTGCGAGCACGCGCAGCGGCGTGCCGTTGTGGCGGACCACGAAGTTGCCGGGTGCCAGCTTCAGCCGGCCGCAGACCTCCATGAGATCCTCGCCGTCGAAGACGACAGGGATCGTCCACGTCGAACCGGCTTGTGCGACAGGCGCCTCATCGAGACGCAGCCGCAACTCGCCCGACAGCCGCCAGACATCGACACCCGGCCGGATACGCAGCAGCACCGACACCAGCCCCTGGGCGATCTCCTCGACGTCCTCGGGCATATCGGCGTCGAGCCGCGCCGCAAAATCGATCGCCTGCCGGTTGGCCGCCGCCGACAGCGTGTCGCCGAACCGCACCAGCAATGCGGCATCGCCCAGCGGCAGGATGGACGGCATCAGCCGCGCCCCAGCATCGGCGACACCAGCGCGGTCCACGCCGGCTGGCAAATGCTCGTACGGTCATAGCGCCGCATGATCGTCTCCCGCGCCGCCTTCCGCATACCGGTGAACTTCTGCGGGTTGCGGCAAGCCTCGATCATGGCGTCAGACAAGGCGTCGACATCGAAGAAATCGTTAAGAATGCCGTCGACATCAGGCGTAATCGCATCGCGCACCGGCGCCGTGTCCGAGCCGAGCACCAGGCACTCGCAGGCCATCGCCTCGAGCAGCGACCAGCTCATCACGAACGGATAGGTGTAATAGACATGGGCGCTCGACAGCGACAGCGTCTCGAGCATCAGCGCATGCGGCACGCGTCCAACGAAGTGGATACGGCTACGGTCGACGCGGTCGGCGACTTCCGCGAACAGTTGCTTGCCCCACGTGGTGCCCTTGTCAGCGGGCTTGCCATAACCACCATCCTCATCGGCCCCGATGATGACGACGTCGGCCTCCGGCACTGCCGCCATCAGCTTCGGCAGCGCCCGCATGAAAATGTGAAAGCCCCGCAACGGCTCGAAGCGGCGGTTGATGAGCGTGATCAGCGGCCGCAATCCGTCGATCACCTTGCCGTCGCCCATCGTCAGTTTGGGGCTCGGATGGCGCTTCACCACCGCCGTGTCGACCCCTTCATGGATGATGTGCGTGCGCTGCCGGAACACTTCCGGCAGCACCGAGGCCTGAAACGGTGTCGGCGAGACGATCGCGTCGGCCTCGGCAAACGCCATCGCCATCCCGGCGTTCTTTGCGTAGAGCTCGTGCGGATCGCGCTCGCGCGGCGGGCTGAATTCGGGGTCGAACCCCACGTCGCCGCCCCGGCTGCGATAATAGTATTCGGCGTAGACGATCTGCCGCGCGGCGGGGAAAATCTCCCGCATATAGGTCGTTTCGCCCCAGCCCGGATGGCCGACGATCAGCGCCGGGTCGAACCCGTCCTCCCTAAGCTTCAGCGCCGCCTGCGCCGCCGCCCCGCCCCGGATCAGATCGGCCTCCGCCCGCACCGCCGACGGCAGAATGCCCTCGGTCGTGCCGCGCCGCGTCCCCCATTTGACCAGCGTCAGTCCATCGAAGGCGCGCCCGGTCTCCGACGCGATCGCCGCAACGCGGTGCCCCTCGGAATGGAGCTTCTCGGCAATAAAGCCGAACTGCGCCGGGAAGTTGTTGTGGACGAAAAGGACATCGCTCATGCCCTTTTCTTAGCGAACGCCGCCAAGCTGTGCGACAGGTTTTCCCGGTGTTGACCCAGATTGACCGGTCACCTAGCGTTCGAGCGCTCCAGCGGAGAGACGGCAATCCCCACCACGAACCCATTGCAGCGCGCGTGGCGGAAGCTGACCGCTCCCTACTATCGCAGCCGCCTTCAGGAACTGGTCGTCCTGTCGATGCCCCGGACGGGCTCTAGCTATTTTGGCGACTGCCTGTCGTCGTTGCCGGGCACCTTGATCCTCCGCGAGATTTTCAACCCCCGCGGCCGTATCGGCGTGCTCAAGCTCGAACGGGCGAAGAGTGAGCTCGAGAAGCGTCTCGGCGCCCCGCTCGAGGCCAGCGACGACCCCAAGTTGCAGGCCTATTTCACCAGCCAGCCGCTCGACGCCATCGAGATCATCGCAACGGCCGCGGCGGAGCGGGGGACGTCGCTCTTCGCTTACAAGATCATCAACCACCAGCTCGACCGCACCAGGCTTGAAACGGTGCTGGGGCAGCGCCGGCCTGCAGTCGTCGTGCTGGTGCGGCAGCGCCTCGACGTCTGGGTATCCCTCATGAAGGCCGCCGCAGTCGGGAAGTGGCACCACCAGGACACGCGTGGCATCGAGATCAGCGTCGATGCCGATCAGTTCGCCGCCTGGTTCAGGGAGGTCGACGACTGGTACCAATTCGTCATCGACCTTGCGCAGAGGCTTGGGCTGCAGGTCCTGGTGCTCGACTATGACCGGCATCTGAACCACCCCGCAGATGAGATGCAGCGCTCGATCGCCTCCTGGCTCCAGCATTTGCAGATCCGCCTGCCGCCGTCCGGCGCCCCGAAAGCTGCCCGGCCCAGGGAACGTCAGGACGCCGCCACAGACCCCTTCAGCAAGATCACCAACGGTCCAGAATTACGCGCCACATTGGTCGAGCGCGGCTTGCTCGACTACGCCCTGTCCCCACCGCTGGCCGACCGCGTCCTCGGCCCCGGTCAGACCGGCCACGGCTGACTTTTCACCGGCCCCGGCGTCCCCGCGTGGCGAACCGCCGGGCCGCAAATGTCAGAGGCGGTAACTGGCGCTCCTGTGCTCTCCTAAAATCGCAATACGCGCACCGCTCGCGGGGTCATTGCGCGAATTGCGCCGTACGCCGACTATCTGTTAAGTCGCGGGCTGTTTATTTAGTCAGCGAGTTTTCAGATGGCGTTTTTGTTCGACGTTGGTGCCGCTCGAGCCAATAAATCAGCAACGATCGTTTGGGGCGCCGCCTTTGCCGCCGCCGCAATCCTGGTCCTGGTCCCCCAGTTTTTGAAGATCTTCTTGGTCGGCAACTGCTGCGCCGACGATTCCTATTTCTCGATGATCGCCCGGACCCTCATCGAGACGGGACAGTACGGACTTCCTACGTCGAGCACGGACGTGTCGGTGTTCGATCCTGCGATTGGATCTGGGCCGGCTCTGGTGCTCCCCGGTGCGGCAATGATGCTGGCCTTCGGGCCTCAGCGATGGGTGCCGGGTCTCTCCACCGTGCTGACGTTCGCTTTGCAGTACGTCGTTTTTCTCAGCATCCTTCGATCGATGTTCTCGCTCCGCGCTGCTCTGGCCTACGGCTCGGTCGGGCTGGTCGTGGCTTTTGTCGCCACGACCTACCAGGACTATTTTTCGCAGTTCCTGGGCGAGGGACCGATGACCGGCTATCTGCTGATCGGCTGCGCGACCCTGGCTCTACTGCCGGCCACCAAGTGGCGGGTAACGCTGGCTGGCCTGTCGTTCGGGCTTGCTTTGCTCGTCAAGGACATCGCGATCTTCTGCGTGGCCGGCGCGTGCCTGGCGTGGTTGGTCACCGCCATTGCCGACCGTCGCCCCTTTCTTCGCGACGCGATCATCCTGGCAAGTGCGATCGCCCTGCCCTATCTCGCCTTCGAGATCGTCAAGATCGCGGTGCTCGGACTCGGCGGATATCTTGAGCATCTGGCGAGTTATTTCGCGGTCGTTCGCGCCTATAACCACCTGCCGGCCGAGGAGCGCTTTGGCGCATTCTTTGACCTGATGGCACGTTTGTACCAGCTTACGCCGGAGGCAGTCGGGCTGCTTCTCGCCTCTCTCGCCACTCTCGTTATTCGCCGCCGATTGGACCAAGCGGCCCGTCTCGGGATAGTCATGCTGGGGGCAATGGCCGTCGAGCTGGCATACATGGCGTTCGTCTCGCGCATGACTCCGCGCTATGCGTTCTCAGGCGTCATGATGCTTTGCTTCATCATCCCATTGCCCCTTCTATTTCTTCGGGATGCGGCGAAGCCTGTTTTCGCTGCGATCGTCGCAGTCCTTTTTTGCACGCCTGCCGCGCTTGCGAAGAGCTACGCCTGGCAGACACGGCTGGTTGACGGAAGCTACATCGTCGAACAGGCGAGGATCGCCAAGATCCTCGATGAGCATCCCGATCTGCCTCTCTTCGGCCAAAGCTGGCATTCCCTCTTCGACAATGTCTATCTGCTTCCAGCAGGTCGAGCGTGGGTCGCGACGAACGATGAGAAGGTGGTTCCTGATCTCCGCGCGATCGTGGTCTTTAACGGTTTCGTCGGGAGAAAATATCTATTCTACAAGGACGTCGTTTCAATCTGCCGGCGGATCGCGCCCCGGCTTGAAATCTACGAAGTCTACCTCTGCGGCGACAAGCCCACAGCGACCGGCCCGGCGCCCTCTGCCAGTTCGTCGACGTAGGCGCCTTGTGCTACGCAGCGGCGTCCCGAGTGGGGCCACGCCAATGTGGCGGTGACGTCGAATATTCGCGCCCACGTCACGCCCGGCCAGCGGGAAGGCTCAGCGGCGATTGTTGACTCTCCAGTCCGCGGCGCTCTACAGGACCGCTAACAACGCGGCGCGAACGTCTCCGGTGCCAATCCGGTGCCAAGTGCCGTTTCCGCAGTCGAGGGACATCCGCTAAGCCCTTGATCTACCAATGCGGGCAGGTGGCAGAGCGGTTGATTGCTCCGGTCTTGAAAACCGG
>JBKJTB010000153.1:0-9701 GCA_046594305.1 Devosia sp.
TCATCTTCTGGCTCGGGCAATGAGTCCTGAGCCTAAGTCTGAACTGTCACGTCACTGACCGTTAACGAGAAATTAGTCCACCTAGTGCAGTTAATCGACCGCATTATCCTCAACTACTGGCCGTGGATAAGTCACGTGACCAGCCTTGCTTTCAAGGTGTTCTAAGAGCCGTGGGGGCTCTGCGGACGGGGCCCCGGTTAAGGCACGCGGCCGGACCGCCCGTCCCCCGCGCCATACTGACGAGCATTTCCCGGTCGTGGCAGGAGAGCGCTTCTATGTCGGAATTGTTGCGGTCACTGGCGCTCAACGTTGCGTCGCTGGCCCTTTTCGTTTGGCTTTGGACACGGCTGGACGATCGCCTTCGTGCACTCCCAAGATGGGTCCGCGACGGCGCGATGGGAGCCGTGATGGGGCTGGCCGGCGTCGTTTCGATCTGGGCTTCGGTCGAGGTCACTCCCGGCGTCCTCTTCGACTTGCGGACGGTCCCTGTGATAGCAGCGGGCTACTTCGGCGGGCCCATCGGGGGGCTCCTCGCGAGCGCGCTCACAGCCGGTTACCGCTACGGGCTCGGGGGCTCGGGAGCCATTCCCGCCATGCTTGGAATCGCGTTCGCCGGCCTTCTGGGCATGTTTGGCAATCAGTTCAGGGGGACGACTCACCCTGCGGTGGACGTGGCCATCCTCTCGATTGGGGCAGCTGCGCTTCCATATGCGACCGCTTTTCTTACAGCATCCATCGTGTCTCCTCCTTGGGAACTCTTGCTCCCACTCGCTCTTGCGAGGGGGGCCGGAACAATCGTCGCACTCTGGGTGGTGCTGCATGAGCAGCAGCAAAGCCACGAGCAACTCGTCCTGCGTAGCGCTCTCTCTCAAGTGCCCGACTTCTTTTACGTCAAGGACCCCGACCTTCGATTGGTTGCGGTCAACGCGAACGTTGCCGCCCATCATGGCTTCAAATCGGCCAAGGATGTTTTAGGAAAGACCGACTACGACCTCGCTCTAAGCGACCGTGCTGACAGGCTCGCAGCGCAGGAGCGCCTCGTCATGTCTCGCGTAGACGTCCCCCTTAGAGACGTTGAGTGCGTGACCGACCGTGACGGACAGGACCGATGGTTCGAGACGGTCAAGGTTGCCATCAAGGGGCCAGACGGCGATGTCTTGGGGCTCGTGGGCACCACCCGTGATGTAAGCCGCCACCGCGAGGTCGAGGCCGAACTCAAGGAGGGCCGCGACCTGCTTGCCTTCCTGCTTGAGGAGATGTCGGTCGGGGTCGCCCTGTTCGATCGGCACGGCTTCCTGCGCTACAGCAATGCCAGGTACAGATCGGCCTTTCCACTTACTGCCCACGTCCGAGTGCCAGGGACTCACATCCGCGACATTCTGCTCGCTGTGGTTGAGACCGGCGAGCAACTCGGCATTGAAGGCGGGCCCGTTTGGGCCGAACAGGTCGCCGCGCAACTGGCCGAGGAAAGCGACCAACAGATACCGCTCTGTGACGGCACGTGGGCGCACATCCGCACACGGCCAACGGTCAACGGCGCGGCGCTGGTCATTGTTTCGGACGTGACCACCATGAAGGGCTCCGAGAAGGCCCTGATGCAAGCGTCCGATCAACTTGCCAAGATAGCGACCATCGATGGTGTTACCGGGGTGCTTACGCGTCGGGCCTTTGACGCCAAGCTCAGAGAGGAAGTCCCGCGCTCCGAAACAGCGGCCGAGCCGATCAGCTTCCTCATGATCGATGTCGATCACTTCAAGCTCTACAACGACACCTACGGCCACATGGCCGGAGACGTTTGCCTTGGTCGCATCGGCCACTGCCTGAACACCTCGGTTCGAGCCGGAGACTACGTGGGGCGCTACGGCGGCGAAGAGTTTGCAGTGCTACTGCCCGGGGCGACGCCACAGGACGCTACGGCCGTCGCCGAGCGCTTCATGGGGCAATTGGCTGAAATGGCTGAACCCCATGTAGGATCGCAGACAGGTCTTGTCACTGCCAGTGTCGGCGTCGCGATCTATGAGGCCGAAGAGTTTGGCAGGACACGCGCCGAGTTGGTCAAACGTGCGGACGACGCGCTTTACCAATCGAAGGCGAAGGGTCGCAACCAGACAACGCTGTGGCAAGCAGACGACGGAGGCATCATCTGGCTCGCACAGGCATGACGAGGGAGGAAGCGAAGATGAACGGTGATCCATCTTCTCACAAGCGCCCGCTGGCCGCCGCGGGAGCTGCAGGTGTTCCTAGGCATCGTGCAGTTCGGGGGTGTGCCAAATGCGGCGCGGCTCTATGGCCTATCGCCCACCACCGTCCGCAGTCATCTGCAAAGCGTATTCGACAAGGTCGGTGTACGGAGGCAGGTCGATCTCGTGCGCGTTGCCGCGCAGGTCCTTCCGCCCCCTGGTTGATATCGACGTAGGCGAAACACGCTCGGCGGAGACATTCTTCGCTATGCGGTCGGCAACGGTACGGCAATTCAAGATGACGTTCTAATCACTCGCGAGACCCATATAGTTGAACTGCCGGCGGCCGTTCGGGACACTTCAATGCGTTGGGTCCTTCCCGGCTGTGAGGCTATGAGGGTCGGCCCCACCCGCGTATAGGCAGCAGCTACGGAGAAAATAGGGACCATACTACCCACGGTCGCCCGGCAGATGCCCTGGAGCTTGGACCGAGCCCCTTATCGTCCCACCGGCGCCCGACCAGCATGAGTAGTGTCGCCTGAAAAGGACCTCCCGCAGAGGCCCGGAACTCCGCACTTGTGAAGTAGTCTTGCGATACTACTCGGAAATCCGCGGAGAGCCCCGGAACTCCGCAACTCGCGAGTAGTCTATCGGCGGCAGTCGAGGGCTCGACGTATGATCGCGTTTTTTCGAGCGTCCGCAGAGGCCCGGAAACTGGGAAAGTGGACGTATGATAGGGATCATACGCCCCTATCGGCTGTAAGCCCCGGAACTCCGTACATTGGACGTATGATTGCGGTTTACGGAGTTGCTGGCCCAGGGGAGGGCACTGGCGCCCACATTCGGCTTGGTTGCCATCTGGCGATACAGGTGCCCTTGCTGAGTCCCGCCGCCGTTGGTGGGGCGGTGTTAGGGCTGTGTGGCGACGTTTGCCCCCCGTGGCAGTCGGCGCGCATCTGCGGTGATGGCGTGGAGCTGTCGGGCGCCGGTTGCGTCCAGTAAGGCACCGGTCCGTATGCCCTGTCGGCTGGTAGCGACGATGTTCAATAATTACCAGTGACCGCTGATTGACGACGCGCGCCTTGCGCCAGCGCATCGTCAGGGTAGGAATCCGGCGAAAATCAGGGAAACTCAATCCCCGCCACTCTGCGATGAAGGTAGGAAATTGACCGTTGGCAGATATCAGCCGATGGCTGGGAGGATGGTTTGACTTCGAATTCTGCTGAGCCCGTGCGGTTTGGGCTTATCGGCGCAGGTGTAATTGCGCGCAATTCCCACGTGCGGCCCTTTATCGAGCAGGCTGACAAATGTCGGCTCGTTGCTGTTTGTGATGGGGTGCTGGCAAATGCGCAGGCGATGGCGGACGAGGTCGGTGGCGAAGTCGCCGTTCTAACCGATCATCGCGAACTGCTCGGGCGCTCGGACATTGACGCCGTCATTGTCGCCACCCCGCATTTCAGCCACGCCGAACTTGGACGGGACTGTGTCAATGCGGGCAAACCTGTCCTGATCGAAAAGCCAGTCGTCTGTACCGTAAGCGAACTGCGCCAGCTCCATACGCTTTCCTTGAGCACGGGCGTGCCAGTGATCGCAGGCCAAATGCGTCGCTTCGAGCCCGAGATCGTTTGGCTCCGCGAATGGATCGCGGCATCTTCTAGCAACTTTGGCGACCTGCGCAGCTTCGACATCCAGTCGTGGCAGAACCTAGAGGGCTATCTGTATCAGGGCGGAGCGGGGCTCAAGCACTGGCTGCTCGATGGCAAGCGTGCCGGAGGCGGCGTGGTCATCAGCCTTGCCATCCATCAGCTCGATCTCATTCGATACCTCTTCGCCGCGGATTATGTGGAGGTTCGCGCGAGTGGGCGCTACGACAGCCCGTTCTACAACGGAGCGGAATCGTCAGCGGTCGCGCTCCTCAAGATGAGCAACGGCGCCACTGGCGTTCTGCACGCCAACTACCTCGCTCCGCGCGTGCCGTTCTGTGAAGCGCTCTCTGCATTCGGCAGCCATGGCACGATCATCCAGCATGTCGAGCAGCAAGGCGACTACAGGGGCCCGTTCAAATACGCCACCACGCAGGGCGCACCCACGACATCCTGGCCGCAGCAATGGGAGGGATTCGCAAAAGTCCCGCCTCAGCCTGGGCTTGATCCCAACAGTTTCGTCAACCAGACACTGGCCTTTGCCGAGATGATCCGCAGTGGCGGGCCATCGCGAAACAGCCTGATCGAAAACTTCAACACGATTGCCGCGATCGAGGCGATCGCCCAGAGCATCCGGACCGGTGAAACGGTCACAGTCGAGACCCTTTAGGAGACTGGCGCATGGCCCGCTACCGCATCACCGCAAACATGGAGTTCGTGCGCAGCGCCGATCTCGATTTTCGTAAGGGCATCGTCGTCGCCCGTAAGCTTGGGTATCGCTACATCGAACCGATGGTTCATACCGGCTACGAACTCCTCAGCGAAGTCGGATACTTCCACTCGTTCTCGATGGAGGAAGATCCTCTACTGATGAAGGAGTTGTGCGACGAAAACGGCCTGCGCGTCTCGAGCCTCAGCGCCCACAGTCCGCTGATGAAGCCCGAGGCCGCCGTATCAAGGTTGACCCGAGCCTCAGTCCTTGCCAGCGCCGTTGGAACACAGTTCCTAAACTCTGATGAGATGCTGAAGCCTGATTGGATGAGCGATGCCGAAGCTCACGAGGCGATGCACTACACGTTGCGCCGCATGAGCCACGTGCTTGCGCGCCACGAGGTCTATCTGTGCATCGAGCCGCATGGGGTCTTTACCAAGACGGTCGCCGGTCTGTTGCGCATCGTCAATCTGGTGCCCTCGCCCTGGATCCAGGTGAACTGGGACACCGGCAATTCCTATCTCGCCGGAGAAGAGGACCCCTACGAGGCGCTGGCGACAGCGCGCGACTATGTTCGCCATGTCCACGCCAAGGACATCAGCTTCGAGCACGCCGACAAGGAGCGCGGCAAGGTCACGGGCACGCCGGTAGGCTGTGCCTGCGGCGAAGGCGCGGTGGACTGGGATCGCGTGCTGCAGATTCTCGACCCGCTCGATCGCGACATTTTCCTGTCGGTAGAATGCGGCACGATCGACCAGGCCGAGCGCAGTCTTGCCTTTCTGCGCAAGGCTGTCGGCAGTCGGCTGATCGAGGACTGAGATGCGCCTCAAGCTCTCGGACACGAGCATCGAGATCAATGCAGAGGGCGGGAGCCTGGCGGGCCGGTACGTCTACTCCGACCCGTTCAAGCCCTACCTGCATCCGTTGCTCACCCCCAGTGGGGTACCGATGTCGGCGTTCATGCCACACGATCACAAGCACCATCGCGGTCTCATGTATGCACTACGCACGCCCGAACTAAATTTCTGGGAGGAGCGCGTCACCGTGCCGGATGAGCGCGTTGGCCGGCAGGTTCACCGAGAGCTGGTCGATGTCATTGAGACGGGTGAAACGGTAGGTTTCACGCAGCAGCTGGTCTGGTGCGCCGTAGACGACAACGTCCCGGTCTTCTTGGAGGCGCGACGGTTGACCTGCTCGGTGAACCATGACGGCCGAAGCTATACCTGGACCTGGCATACCACTCTTGATCCTCAAACGGAGCTGACACTTCGAATGAGCCAGTGGAGCTCGCCTCGACGCGACGGCACACTCGTAAACTACCACGGTCTGGGCCTACGTTTACCGCGGGAATTCAGCGGCGAAATCGCCAAGGTTGGGATGCGGCTTGATGGCCGGTCTTCAACGCTCGCCGGAGCGCACGGCGAGGTACCAAAAAGCATTGAGTACAGCGGTGCTGTGGACGGCTACTGGCCCGTCCGTTTTGCCGGAGTACGGTTTACCCAGCGGCAATCCAATGCACTTTTCATCATGAAGGACCCCTTCGCCTATATCGCGCTGGGTCCATCCAACGACAGACCGCGCACGCTCAAGCGCGGCGAACTGATCGAGGAAGACTACACCATCACCGTCTTCGATGCCGACGCGCCAGAGGCGTGATCGGAAACGGCAACAGGAGGAGAAACAAGTGCTACACAAAATACTCGGACTAGGCCTAGCGGCGATCCTTGCCAGCGGCGGGGCTGCCGCGGGGCAAGAAGCAGACTGGTTCAAGCCAGCCGACCACGCCGGCAAGACTCTCAATCTAGCGGTCAACGCATCAATGCTGCAGCCGCCTACTATCACTTACATGCAGGAACTTAAGGACAGCTTCGAGGCGGCGTCCGGAGCTACCATCGTCTACAATCCCATTCCGGAGAACGACCTCTACAACAAGGTGCGTCTTTCGATCCTGGGCAAGACTGGTGCCTATGACGGCATGTTCACGGGCGCCGGAGGCGCAAAGGATTTCGGCATGTCTGGCCTGCTCACGCCGATCGAGCGCGCGCCGGACATTGACGACTTCTTCGCCGGCGATGTGAACCAGTACATGGTCGGTGACAAGCTCTACGGCGCGCCGCTGAGCTCGGACACCAACATCTTCTACTGGCGCAAGGACCTGTTCGAAGCCGCTGGCCTCGACCCCAACACGCCGCCGGCCACCTACGACCAAGTGCAGGAATACGCCGTCAAGCTCACCACCGACGTCAACGGTAAGCACCCCGGTGAAGACGGCTTTGACGCCAATAACATCCAGGTCTATGGCCTAGCGTTCAAGGGTGCGAAGAACCTTGCCAGTACCTGGGAATGGTACAACTACCTCTATGCCTTTGGCGGCAACGTCTTCGACGAAAAATTCAACGTCGTCGTCAACCAGCCGGAGGCGGTGGCGTCGCTACAGTGGCTCACCGACAACTTCCGCGAAAAGAAGGTCTATCCCGCCGACACGCTGACCTATGACTATGCAGAATACAGCGCGCTCTGGCTGCAGGGTCGCGTGGCGATGGGCATAAATTGGCCGTTCATGTATGGCCTGCTGCAGGATCCGGCGCAGTCGTCGGTCGTCGATAAGGTCAATATCGGCCGCAAGCCGATGCAGAAGACTCATGGCGGCAACATCGGCGGCTGGTCGTTTAACGTCCTTGCTGGTGCGCCCAATGAGACTGTCGCGCTCGACTTCGCCAAGTGGGTACAGCGCAAGAAGACAGCCGAGATGGTTGCCTCCGTTGGCACGACGCCCACGCGCATTTCGGTCATGAACTCCAAAGTGTCAGAGAGCGGCCAGCCTTGGAAGGCCATCACTGAGAACCTCCAGGACGGCCAGACTGTTGCAGCTATCGCCACTGGCGACTCCTGGCTCCCGATCGAGACCGCACTACAGACTGCGATTCAGGAAAGCATGCTGGGCCAAAAGACACCCCAGCAAGCGCTGGACGATGCGGCCGCGGCTATCAAAGCCATTCTCGAACGGAATGGCTTCAAGCCGCCGGTTAGCTGACGTCCATTGGAGCGGCGGACCTCCCGCCGCCGCTCCATCTCTACGCCCCAGAAAGGTCCGCCCATGGCTGACGCCATCTCCAGCACCGACACGCGGATAAGGAAAGTTGTAGTCGGGGGTCGCCAACTCAGCGAGGCGGCTTTCGGGCTTCTACTCGCGAGTCCTTTGCTTGTCGTCCTGCTCGGCATTGTTGGATACCCGCTGGCCTATGCGTTCGCCGCGAGCTTCCAACATTTCCGGATCACTGACCCTGGTAACATCTACTTCGTTGGCTTCGAGAACTACCTTTACGCTCTGACGGACCCGCAGTTCTGGGTCTCCTTGCGCAACACGCTGCTTTATGCCGGCATCGCAGTGCCGGTCGAACTCTGCCTGGGTCTGCTGATCGCCATGGCGCTCAACAAGATGCCACGTGGCGCCCGCGCGGTTCGTACCCTCCTGATCATGCCCATGATGCTCGCGCCTGTGGTGATGGGGCTGATGTGGAAATTCATGTTCAACGACCAGTTGGGGATCATCAACCAACTGATCCGTCTAACGGGTCTCGACTTACATATCCTCTGGCTGGCCGATCCCCGCTTCGCCTTCACTAGCTTGCTCATCGTCGAAGTGTGGGCCACCACCCCCATCATGGTCATTCTACTTTCTGCAGGACTGACCTCCATTCCCGCCGAGCTCTACGAGGCCGCCGAGATTGATGGCGCCTCGCGCTGGCAGCGCTTCATCAACGTGACATGGCCGATGCTTCAGCCCGTGATCCTAGTCGCGCTGCTGTTGCGTGGCATGGACGCGTTCCGCGTCTTCGACATCGTTTTCATCCTCACCCAAGGCGGACCGGGCAATGCGACGGACGTGCTGAGCTATTACGCCTATCGCGCCATCTTCGAGGGCATGGATGTCGGCGTTGCCTCCGCGGTCAGCATGCTGCTGCTTCTCACACTCGCGTCGATGGGCGTCGTGTTGATCCGTCAGATGCGGAAGGGCATCCAATGAGCCATCGCCGCACCACATTCGATCACACGGCGTCAGCCCTCGTCACTGTCGCTGGTTTGATCTTTGTCGCCCCAATCGTTTGGCTTGCCATAACTGCCATTCGCCAACCTTCGGAGCTATTCAGCTTTTCGCTCTTCTTCACGCCGACCCTGGAAAATTTTGCCAGCGTGCTGCGCAGCTACGACATGGGCAGGTTCTTCGCCAACAGCCTTTTCATCGCTGGCGTAGTGACCCTCGCCAACGTGACTATTGGCGGCCTCGCCGCTTATGGTTTCGCCCGCTTCAAGTTTCGCTTCAGTACGTTCCTGTTCATCGCAATACTCTGCGTCAAGATGATCCCCTCCATCTCGCTGATCGTGCCGCTCTACCTAATGTATGCCTCTGCCGGCCTGCTTAACTCGGTGGCGGCCGTTATCATCACCGAAGTAGCCTTCGCCCTGCCGCTATCGGTCTGGATCATGGAGACGTGTTTCCGCGCCTTGCCGCGCGAACTCGAGGAGGCTGCTGTTATCGACGGATGTTCCCGTCTCGGTGCCCTGGTCCGCATCGTCGTGCCGCTCGCAATGCCCGGCATCTCTGTCACGGCAATCTTCGCCTTCTTGTCGAGCTGGTCGAGCTTCCTCGTGCCACTGGTAATCATCTCCTCACAGGACAAACAGACCCTGCCACTCGCCCTGTCGCAGATGAACCTGCTATATGGCATCCGCTGGGATCAAATGTCAGCTGCCAGCATCATGTACATTGTGCCCACCGTGATCATTGCTGTCGTGTTTCAAAAATACATCGTGACCGGGCTGACGATGGGCGGGGTCAAAGGATGAGTGCGCTGGCCGACATTCCTGCGTTCAAAGATTCCGAAGGCGTGCATCTTGCGGACACTTGCGATCCGCTTCGCCTCGCCGTCGCGGACAACCAACTCGAAATGCATGCCCTCGCCCGTGAAAACTATCCGGGAGATCCCTTTCCCGGCGCGTCTCTGAGCGAAGTGCGGACGGTAGGGTTCTGGGATGCGAGCCGCCCACAGTCATGGGGTCTAGAATGGCATCGCAACGAGGGAGTCGAGTTCACCTACCTGGCACGGGGCTCGCTCGGTTTCGCGGTGGACGGCACCGAGTACACGCTAAAACGCGGGTGCCTCA
>JBKJTB010000120.1:0-8122 GCA_046594305.1 Devosia sp.
CTTCGACCGAGGAAGCCATCGACCTCTTGGTCCACAACGTCGACGACGTCAAAAGTCTGGCAAAGGAACAGCGGCAGATCGCTGACATGCAGCACGCACGGCCCATTAACTGTACGAGCTGAGTGCAAAGCTGAAGAGCCAAGCCGCTGCTCTGCAGACGGAAATCAAAGAAGCCACTTAGTCAGAGGGGCGCGGAAGCGTTGCCTCGTCGGACAGCTGATCTATCGGTGGCCATTGTCTACCTAGGCCGCCTGGTGAACTGAAGTTCTGAATTCTACCCTATCACGGCCCCTTCGCTTTGCCTCGTAGAGTCTCGCGTCTGCGGCCTTAAAGAGTTCATCAAAAGGCATCGAGCCGACGAACCCTACACCTCCGACGCTCACCGAGATACGCTCCTGCTTGCCTGTCGGAGCGAACTTCACAGACCCAACTCTCTGACAAATGCGTTCCGCGATGCAAACGGCCGTGGCATCGTCGACGAGCGGCAGGAAGACGGCGAATTCTTCACCCCCTACTCTACCGACAAGATCGTCCGGTCGGAGACCCTCCTTAATGGCCCCGGCGATCAGTCGAAGGGCTTGATCACCGGTTGCGTGGCCAAATCGATCGTTGATCGTTTTGAAATTGTCAGCGTCGATGACCAGCATAGCACCGCCAATGGGCTTTAGCGCGTTGACCTGCGAGAGGTATGCATCGACTAGCGTGACAAAGGCGCCCCGATTGAGGCAGGTCGTGAGGCTGTCCTGCGAAGCGATGATGGCCAGCTCATAGTGAGCAATAGCGAGTTCACGCAGCTTGCTGGCAAAGAGGTACAAGATTGGCCCGGACATCAGGATGGGTATAAGCATTGCCGACGCCCATGCCAGCGACCGTGCCCCAGGATTCATAGACTGGGCGATGTAGAACACCGCAACGCCAGCGACCGCCAGTTCGGATCTCCTCATTGCCCAACAGTACATCGTCCCGCATGAGCCTCACCCTGCCTGTTGGGCCACCCATAGGCGGCCATCGTGCGGCGCAGTGTAGGGCGCTTCCGACCCGCGGCAGACCTGAGAGTGGCCAGCTTTACGACCTTCGTCCTCGCGGGAGTGAAAAAGCCTAATCATACTCCGATGTGCGGAGTTACGGGGCTCTCCGGGGGCTTCTGAGTATGATAGCAATCATACTCGGAATCTGCCGAGTTCTGGGCCTTTGCGAGGGGCACATTTCGAGCAACCATACTCAGGCTCGTCAAGCGCCGATATGAAGTTGTGAGGCTTCTCCTGGGTCTAGGGCAACTGCCGGCGCTGTATGCGTAGCATGCTGCCTATTTTCTCCGTAGCTGGCGACTAACCGCGGCTCGGGCCGGCCCTCATAGCTCTCACATTCGGGGAGGACCCAACGGTCTCATCGTCCTCGTAGCGTGCAGGGCGCGAGTGCCAGCCGACTCGACTTAGTGCTGGACGGTCGTAGGTAGGAACGTCGTTTTATGCCGCCTCGTGATCCAGACAGACGAGGGAGTACCTCGCCCTTCGCACGACCGACCGGCTACGCCGATGTAGGGAAGAAGAGGTAGTGAGATTCCCTGCAGTACCTCGCGCGAGGGCCGGGAACACGGCCTTTGTGAATTCGCCCTTTTCGTCATTCCCTTCGTCGACCCAGGCTGCCGGTGATCTTTGATGGCGACAGTTCAGGACCATGCTCAGACTGGCGGGGCTAGGTGGTGGAGGGAGAGGGAGAAATGCTCTTAGCTGGAGGCTAACTGCGGGTGGGGCCGGCCCTCATTGTCTCTTGCCGGCGGAGGACCCGTTGCTCGCTACCGCCGCACTACAACTTGTCTCCTGTAACTTCGGTGTTGCCTTAGACTTGTTCCGGGCGTCCGACCCTCTAACAATCTCCGACCGCAGCCGGCTCGAGGCGGACTCCGGCAAAAGGAGCGGGGGCAACAGGCCCCGGCTCAACGTGTGAAGCCTGAAGAGAGATGACGACCTAGAGGAAGTCGCTTTGGTGCATCGTATGGAGCCCGATCAGCTCGATCCGAAAATCGGCTATCCGGTCACCGTTGGTATCGCCCATGATGTACGTGCGGTCGTTGACCGTTCCCGTGTGATTCCGCATGTCCCAGATCAACTCGCCCTTAGCTCCTGAAAAGTTGCTATGCTCGGCGGTAACAAAATGGAAGTTCTGGTTTCCTAAGGCCGTGCTGGCGTCGATCGTCCTAAGGTCGATCCGATCGAACCCTCCAACGAAGTCTTGAATTATATCGCGGCTTCCCGCGGCCGAGCCGATCTCAGTAACACTGTTGAAATCAAAGGTGTCGCGACCGGTGCCACCCGTTAGCAGATCGTAGCCGCGACCGCCGGTCAGCTTATCCGTGCCGCCACTCGCGTTGAGAGAGTCGCTGCCTCTGCCGCCATTCAGAACGTCGCCGCCGTCGCCGGTCGTGATGTTGTCATGGCCACGTCCGGTGCTGATGGTGAATTTTTCTACACCGACGAGATCAACCGTGCTTCCGGCCAGATCGGCGATATGACCGGTATAGCCAGTGCCAAGATTCCCGCCCGTTACGCCGCCGCTCACGTTGGTCGTCGCGTTGGAGTAATCTACGACAAGCCGGTCAGCGTCGGCTCCCGCAGTGACCGAGTCCGCGCCACCGCGAACCGTAATCAGATCATTACCACCGCCGGCGACGATCGAGTCGGTACCCGTGCCTGACAATATCGTATCATTGCCACCACCTGAGGTGACGACGTTGGCGCCGTTCTTAGCGTTGATGTAGTTCCCGCCATCAAGTGCCGTAATCGTATCGGCATTGTTTCCGCCGACCACGGTGTTAGCGCCGGCACCGACCGTGATGGTATTGGCGCCGTCCCCTGCCTTGACGAGGTCATTGCCGGGGCCCGTGGTGATCGTGTCGGCGCCCGAACCGGTGAGAATATCGAAGTGCTCCACCGTGCCATCTGTGATGGTCACAGATCGGCCGCCGCCACCCGCCTCGGTGAAGTTGGAGGTCGAGTCGCCGGTGACGGCTCCTGTTGCCAAGCGATAGTCGACGATGAGCCGATCGTTTCCGAGACCCCCATCAACCGCGTCGACCCCGCTGCTCACCGTGATGTGGTTACTGCCGGCGTTGCCAACGATGCCGTTGCCGCCAGGGCCATCAAGCACCGTAATTGGCGCCTTGCCAGTGAGCGTGAACGTGGCAATGCCGGTGCCCAGTTTGAGGATGATGCCGGTCGATGTGGCGTCGCCGGTCACGGTCATCCCGGAATGGGTCACCGTGCCTGTCTCGTTCCTATAGCCGCTCGAAAGTCGAATGGTGTCGTTGGGGCCGGCGGCGGCCATCGCGGCTTTGATCGTGTGATAGGTAGACGTCGGACCTACGGTTCGAACAGCCATGAAAGTCTCTCCTGACGAAGACGCTGAGATGCATCTCTTGCAGCGTGTCGCAAACGATTACCCCGCTGGCGAATGCCGCGTGGCCGATATGTTGAAGCGGGTGCTTGGACCGGATCTCCGCGAAACGAGCTAGGCGGTCAGGAGCAGCGGGGGAGATTTTGCTACTTACAGATGCGGCTGCGGCTGGAGTTGGATGCGGCAGACCGCTCCTTAGCTCACTCAATGCCCACCAGGTGCAGAGGTTCCGTGGCATTTGGCCAACGGTTACCAAACCTTCCGCGCTAGGTTGGGCGACCTGGTCGAACGACGGCATTTCAAAAGCTCCCATGCCGTAGGTGCCTCGCGTGATCTGACTTGCGAGCCCGCGGCAAAGCGACATGACTTCGGTTTTGGCGCCAAGTTGCCATCGATCAACGTCCGCTTCTGGCCCATAGCGGACCTGAGCCGGTCGCCCGCGGGCTACTCATTCATAAGTCCTAGTGCCCGCGTAGGTCGGGTCGCCAGGTCAAGAGGCGCCAAGCCGCCGGCGCAGCAGCACCAGATGCGGCATATCGTTGTAGGGACCTTCAGCCACGGTTCTAAAGCCGATCTTGTGAGCGAGATGGATCGAAGGGGCGTTTGTTGTGGCGATGATGCATGAACTCTCGTCAGCGTCGAGCGCCTCGTCACCCCATGCTTGGATTGCCGTTACCGCCTCGGTTGAGAGCTTCTTGCCGTGGAAGGGACCTGCAAGGGCCCATCCGAATTCTGGCTTGCCTGCGATTTCGGGCGCGATCGTACGGTGGAATTCCGCATACCCGGCGATGCCCGCCAGCCCGCCAGTGACCTTGTCCTCCAAAGCCCAATAACCGTAACCGCAAAATTCCCAAAGCCCCGCAAGGCGCAGCATGCGCGCCCAGGCCTCTTCCCTCGATAGCGGCTTGCCCGTCAGAAAACCGTAGACTAGCGGGTCGCTGTACATTCCCTGGAATGCGTCAAGGTCGGACGCCTTCAAGCCGCGCAAGCGCAAGCGCTGAGTCTCAAGAGTGGGTGCGGCGTGGCGTGTCTTGATCGTGCTCATGCATCAACTCCGCTAGCTTTTCGGTTGCAGCATCGTCCAGCCGAGGAAGGCGATCATGGCGGAACGGATGGCCGCCGCATGCGGGTGTGGGGACTACTGCGCTTCCTAGTTCTTGCCTGGAATAAAACATAGATTGTAGTTCCAGTCAGTCTGACACGACAATGACTCCGCAGCTTGGATAACAAAGCGCATGCGGGGCTCCCCGTTGCATTTTGATAGCCCAGCGTAGAACGTCTTCAGGTTGTCTGGGATATTAAAGCCGGCCAGGCATGTCTCCCGGTTTTCGATGGTCTCGTGAGCATCAATCGCAGCTCTACCCGCCGCTATGTTCCAGCTTTGCTTTTTCATGGCACCAGCCGCGTTGCTGCAAGGCGCCGTGGTTGCGATCGATCCATCAAAGACAAGGCAACCGCCGCTCGTGCGACTTACGAGCTTGACGATGATCGCAGCATGCCCGTGAAACTCGCATAGTGGCCACGACAGGCAACTGAGTATGCTCTCATCGAAATCGACGTCGACGGCGTTTGGATAGCTTGTCCAAACCACTGCCCACAGTTGCTCCAGGGCGCCGGATCGATATGGTTCAAGCTTCACGCCCTGACTTGTTCTAGTGAGAAACAAGGGCCGGCCGTTTTCCCAGAGAGGTGGCGTCGCTATCGTTTGCCAATTTGTCGTCTGGTCAAAAGCCTGTAAGGGCGAGGCGACAATCAAAAGTAGCGCGAAAGCAATCAATCGCCACGCAATGCGCATTTTCAGTCTCCGCGGCTGTTCCCGCAGGCGAGGCGACGAGAGTCCGTCGCGGCGCATTTGGGCGTTCACACAGGTTGCTAAGCGTCGCCGAGCCGCCCTTGCGGCGTTGTCCCAACAGACGTCGCACTTTTCGCTGGTTCAATGATAGAAATAGGGGTCCAGGACTCGGACTTCGGTGATCCGGTCTACCGGCAGTGCATTCTTGCTCGCGGCATGTCGAATGGCTTCCGGCGTGGGCGCGTCATAGATGCAAAACGTCTGTTTCTTGTCGGGCGAGACATAGGAATGGACCCAGGTCACCCCGCCTTCGGCATTGTTGCCGATCACCAGGTTGCAAGCGTCGACGCCGGCGCCGGTCATGGGGATGGCAAGACCATCGGGAAAACTGCGCTCGACGAGGTAGCGGGGCATGTTAATCTCCAGGATGGACGCCCGATTTGAGCGTGAATCCAAACTGCACTTGCATCCGACGCCGCACATCGGCAGCATTCCCCATATTGCATTCTCTTGTTCCCTATCTTGCGGTTGGCCATGACGCTGCTTGAACGCGAACGACAACTTGAGCGGCTCGGCGAGATGCTCAATGACGCGTCCGCGGGGCGCGGTAGGCTGGCGGTATTTTCTGGCGAGGCAGGTGCTGGCAAGACCTCGCTTGTGCGAGAATTTCTTCAGATGGCGCCCGATGTTCGGGTGCTCCGTAGCTTCTGCGAGGATCTGTCGGTCCCCGACCCACTAGGGCCGCTCTATGATTTGGCGCGGGAGGCCCAACTACCAATTGCTCGCGACCCGGGCCGCTCCCAACTCTCGATGTTCTCAGACGTGCTGGGGATGCTTCATGTCGGTCATTTACCGACAGTAGTCGTGATTGAAGACCTCCATTGGGCGGACGACTCGACGCTCGACTTTGTCAGGTTCCTGGGCCGGCGCGTTGGTGATACGCACCTCCTCGTACTATTGACGGTTCGAACTGAAGGCCGAATCGGCCAGCGCCGGCTAAGGCGCGCCTTGGTGGACGTTCCGTCCTCAAATATCGCTCGGATCGACGTACCGCTCCTCAGTCTGGAAGGAGTGACCGCACTGGCATTGCCTGCTGGGCTTGACGGCGTGGAGATCCATCGTGCGACGGGTGGCAATCCATTCTTCGTGACCGAATTGGCCGCCTCCGTTGGCAATCAAGAGGTGCCGCAAAGTGTCACCGAGGCAATACTAGAGCGCGTTGAAAAGCTCGGCCCCGAGACTCGTGCTGCCATTAACCTGGTGTCCATGTTCCCGCGACGGGTAGAGACAGAGCTGCTGATGCGCATTCTCAGGGACCCTAGGGCCCTAGATGTTGCCGTCGACGAGGGGCTGCTGGAGCGGTCGGATGTACCTATCGCCAGGTTGGTCCATCATGCCCGCGAAGCAAACGAGCCTCTGGCGATTCTTGAGTTGGCCCCCGCCGCTGGTGCCTGGGCAGCGAGCGTCGGTTCGCATCACGAGGCGGCCAGCCACTATAGAACTGCGCTCGACCTAGCCCCTGGAGACGCCGCGCTGGCTCATGCGCTTGCCTTCGAATACTCCCTCACCGGACGTTTGGAAGATGCCATTTCGATCGAGCTGGCAGCCCTCTCCCTCCACCGCGATGCAGGCGATCGTATCCGCGAGGGCGATAGCTTACGTTGGCTGTCGCGCTTCAGCTATCTGGCAGGTCGCCGTCAAGACACAGATCGTTACGGTGACGCAGCGGTAGCTGTGCTCGAGAAGGAGGTGCCCGGAACCGAGCTAGCCATGGCCTATTCCAACCACGCGCAGCTCGACATGCTGGCCGAAAGGGTCACTCCAACACTTGAGTGGGGTCAAAAGGCATTCGCGCTTGCCGAGCAGCTCAGTCGGGCGGACATCGTGTGTGCCACGCTGAACAACGTCGGCAACGTCCAGCGCTGGAGTGATCCCGACGAAGCCCGTAAGTGCCTTGCTCGTAGCCTTGAAATGGCCATCGCCAACAACTGGCATGAGCACGCGGCGCGCGCCTACGCAAATTGGGGCTGCATGGATATCGAACTGCTGCAGTTCGAGTTGGCAGAAAAGAGGTTGGCGGCGGGCATCGCTTACTGTGCCGAGAGAGACCTCGACACTTTGCGTCTCTACATGATGGGCTGGATGTCCCAACTTCGCCTGAAGCAAGGGCAGTGGTCTTTGGCCGCTGAAATCGCCGCACAAGTGCTCGACAGCGATCTCGCAACTCCTCTTGCGCGTTTCCAAGCGGCTGATGTCGTGGCGCGCCTTCGCATCCGTCGCGGAGACCCTGGCGATGAAGCACCGCTTGCCGAGCTGACAACTGTTCTCTCGCAGGGCCGCGAATTCCAACGCCTTGCGCCTTATGCGACTTTGATGGCCGAGCGCGCTTGGATCACTGGCGCCGACGTCCAACAGGCTCTGCTGCTGATTGACGAGGCGGCGAGCCTTGTTTCGGGGCCAACTGCCACGAGGGACCTGGCGTTCTGGAGGTCTGTTCTAACAAACTCGGGGACCGACTGGGCTGCAATTGCAGCAGATCGCCGTGCCGCAAGCATGCCGTTTGAGCAAGCTTTGGCCTTGCTGATGGACGGCAGAGGTGCAGAGAAGTCAGCTATGGTGACGTTCGAACAATTAGGTGCAGCGGGGGTTATTGTTCGCGCCCGACACGTGCTCTCCAGTAGGGGACTTCGAGGTCCACGCCGAACCACTCTTTCAAACGAAGGCGGCCTGACCAACCGCGAACTCGATGTCCTTAAGTTGCTCATCGACGGGCTCTCCAACAAGGCAATCGCGATGGCGATGCACGTGTCACCCAAAACCATCGATCACCATGTCTCTGCCATTTTGGGCAAGCTTGGGGTGGACTCCAGGGGCCACGCAGCAGCCATGGCGCGCCACAGGGGGCTGGTCTGATCTGCAGCATAACGCTTTTCGCAT
>JBKJTB010000266.1:0-3059 GCA_046594305.1 Devosia sp.
CAGACCCGCGGCACGAGCCGCGCCGAGCACGCTGAGGATCGGCAGCAAAGCGTCGCGGGTCGGCAGCGCCGTGATGGTGGTGCCGTTGACCAGCACGTCGCTGCCCAGCAGAACCCCGCCATTCGCCTCGAAACCGACCACGACGCCCATGGCCGCGGCCATGCCGGCGATGACGAAGGGGGAGCCGACTTTGGTGCGAACGACCTGGCGGAAGGCCCCCGTCCCCTCGATCGACGAGTTCGACGTCACTGGCGTGACCACCGCATCAGCGTGCAAAAACTTCGCCGTGAGGATGCCGATGATGTCGCCGCGGACCAGCGCGCCGGCTTCATCGACGATCAGCGGCCGGTCGGAATCGCCGTCGGTCGAGATCAGCGCGTCGAGCCTGTGGTCGCGAACCCAATCCGCGAGCTGCCGTGCTGTCGTCGCATCCACCGCTTCAGTGTCCACCGGGACGAAGATCTCCGAGCGGCCCAGCGCGATGATTTCGGCGTCGAACATCTCGAGGGCGTCGACGAACAGATCGCGCGCCACAGCGGAATGCTGCCAGACGCCGATGCGCTTACCCGCCAGTGCGCCGCGCGGCAACAGGCTGGCGTAGCGGTCGAGGTAGCGGCTGATTGCAGCCAACTCATTGACGGTGGTTGAGTTCATCTCGGGCGCGTCTCCCAAGGCGGCCAAAATCCCCGCCTCGTCGGCTTTATCGATCTCACCATCGGCGCGATAGAATTTGAGGCCGTTGCGGTCCGCCGGGATATGGCTGCCGGTCACCATGATCGCCGGCGCATTCCGGCGCATCGCCTCGAGCGCCAGGGCCGGCGTCGGCAACGCGCCGCAATCGACCACTTCGACTTCGAGGGCCGAGATGACCGACTTCGCGATCCCGGGGCTGCTGGCGCGCAGATCGCGGCCCACAAAGATTTGCGCGACGGGTCCGCGGGTCCGGAGGTAGCGCAGAAACGCCGCCGCGTAGCGCCGGCTCTCGGCGCCGGCGAGGTCGGTGGCCAGACCCCGCAGGCCGCTGGTTCCGAACTTGAGGGAGTTTGCCATGGCCGCCTTCTCGCACGGCGCCTCGCACCCGGGCAACCGCGCGCCGGTAAGCATTTGTTAATCGAATGCCCGCAGTTTTCCCTCATGCAGATTCAGAAGCGCACCTTGAACTGGCTGCCGAAGGCTTCGCTCTACAACGAGCAGGCGGCCAATCGCGCCAAGCAGAAGGCGACGCATCAGGACTTCCTGAGCAACTCGTCCAACCTCGCCGCGTCGATCGGCGACATCATGACCAACAACACCGCCGAGACGACCAATATCGTCTCGAAAGTCGCGCTCGCCCGGTTGGCCGCCAAGAAGACAGCCTGAGGCACTCATCGGTGATGCTATCTGTCGCATTCCTCGACCGTGACGCCGCAGACGTCGCGCCCGACCTGCTCGGCGCAAAGCTCCTGATTTCCGGCGTCGGCGGCCTCATCGTCGAGACCGAGGCCTATCACCCTGACGACCCCGCCTCGCACTCCTTCCGCGGCCCAACCCCCCGGAATAGCGCGATGTTTGCGGGTCCTGGCCGTGTTTATGTCTACCGCTCCTACGGCATCCACTGGTGCCTCAATTTCGTCTGCCGCGGCGCCAGCGCCGTGCTGATCCGCGCAATCGAGCCTACCGATGGCATCGACACCATGCGCGAACGGCGCGGCCTCGACGATATCCGCGCCCTCTGCTCAGGCCCGGGCAAGCTCTGCGCCGCGCTCGGCGTGACCGGCGAGCTCGACGGGCGCATGCTGAACGCGCGGCCGTTCAGGCTGGTGTTTCCCGACGAGAGGGCCGACGCCGCGATCGGCCCGCGGATCGGCATCACCAAGGCGGCTGATGTCCCGTGGCGGTTCGGCGTCAAAGGGTCGCGCTTCCTGAGTAAGCCGTTCCCCAAGGCGTGACGGCGCCGCAGCGCTCGACTAAGGTCCGCCGCGAAACAGCCGATAGGACCGTGAATGCAGCCCGATCAACTGGTCGCCGACCTCCTCGCCCGGGGCGACATTAATGACGACACCACCCTGCAGCTCAACCGCATGCTCGACGACTGGCGGGCCGGTAAGCTCGACCCCGACGACGAATCCTACATCCGGGCGCTCCACGACCGCCTCATGAACCTGGCGCCCGAGCCGGAGGAGGAGCCCGTGGCGGTCGCCCCCACCCGTCTGGACGGGCTGACCGTCGAGGAGTGGCGCGAGCGCGCCCTCAGGGCCGAGGCCGACCTCGCCCAGATCGAGGAAGCCGCTCGCAACGGCTGACGTTTGACGCCGCCGCTGCGCCTGCTAAGAGGCGCGCGGGGCCCATAGCTCAATGGTTAGAGCCGACCGCTCATAACGGTCTGGTTCCAGGTTCGAGTCCTGGTGGGCCCACCAACTCTTTTAGAAACAACAGCTTAGGGCAGGCAGTACGCAAGTGGGACACGCAGGTGAGCCACGCCGATGCATGTACCTAGCTATCTATGCCGTTCCAGACATGCGGTTTTCTATTTCCGATGGCCATTGCCGCCGAGTCTGCACCCACGTGGCCTAGCCTCCACGATCAAGGTGTCACTCGGCACGCGGGAACCGAAAGCTGCGTTGGAGTGTGCCCGACTTCTCTGTTACGTCGCGGGCAACCTAATGACCCTACCGAGTGTGCGTTCCATGCAGTTTGGCGAAATACGCTCGGTCATTAAGAGCCACTTCTCAAAAGCATTGGCACTTAGGAAGGACCGGATTTCTACGACGGGACGCTTACTGCCCGAGGACATAAGCGCCCTACAGGGAACGAGAGGTTTTGCCGATCAGGCGCTCACGGACGACCGCTTCCCGTCCGAAGTCCTCGACCGGGACGATGTCGCGATGTTCATCGCCAAGCGGGCGCTGCCTATTGAGCTAGATGGCCCCGCTTTCCGCTCCCTAGCGATGGAATACCAAAGGGGGCTCCGGGACTATGCGGAGGGCATACTGCGGTTTGACGCCTCGCTCGAAAGGATCGAGCTAGAAGAAGAGTCGTCGAGTGTTCCACATCAACCGACCAGTTTCTCGGTCGATTGA